>NZ_JBFPDP010000027.1:0-68156 GCF_040830845.1 Sivoneniella epilithica UHCC 1019 | reverse complement strand
GCATGATTGGTTCAGAGGTAGCTGCCGCTCTATTCTCTCCCATCTATCCACCAAAATAAAGTTGACAGCCTACTAGGTGGCTCGTCACAAATTGGACGACACTTTCTGCTTGCACTTTTAATTCGATGACTAAGCTATTGTTCAACAGCACGTTCTATTAGCTAGTTGCTAGCTGCCGCCGCCCTGATTACGTCCAAAACTTCTTTTGCATGAGACATCATGGCAACATGGCTTGATTCCACAACAACCGTTGTTGCCCCGATCCGTTTTGCCGTATCCCGCTGAAAATCGGGTGAAACAGCTTGGTCATTGCTCGCGACAATATACCAGCTTGGCTTATTTTTCCATGCTGGCGATTCTACTTTTGCGGTCAGTAGGGCTGTAGATGGTGCGGTTTGAGTTGCGTATATCAGTGCTGATTGTTCGAGTGAAAGGTCGTCTGCAAAGGTTCTTTGTATTCCTTCTTTTGAAATCCAAATAAAGCCGTCTTGCTCTTGAAAATGTTGTGATGCAGACGGGGCTTCGTATTGACTCAACAAATCCATCATCGATTCGCCAGCATCAGGAGCTAGTGCGGCAATGTAGACCAAGCCAGAGACTCGTTCGTCGTTGCCAGCTTCGGTAATCACCATGCCGCCCCAAGAATGACCCACCAGAATACAGGAACCTTTGATCCGAGCTAAAGCGCGTTTTGTTGCCGCAACATCATCCGCCAAGGACGTAAGTGGGTTTTGAACCGCAATCACTTCGTAGCCTTCTGCCAACAATGCCAAGATGATTTCACTATAGCTAGATGCGTCTGTCCAAAAACCGTGAACCAACACGATGGTTTGCACTTGACTCATAACTGTATTCCTTTATTTACGGAGTTACCCCAAGCAGCAGGTTGAAGTTTAAGCGGCGATCGCTGCAACTTGCGCCGTTGACAAATTCAACATTTGCGTCACTTCCTCCAAGTTCATCCCCGCTGCTAGTAAATTGTAAGCCGCTTGCAGCAGTTGAGTTTGAGCTTGTTCTTTTTCTTGGCGCTCTTGTTCAAATTGTTGCTGGGCTTGTTCCGTATCCGTTAGCAGCCAGTTTCCCATCTGATCACACCAGCGCAACCAGGTCGCGGTCACTCCCTCAAAGTCACCCTGCCAGATACCCAAGCCAATCTCCAAGTCTGGCAACCACGCTAATGGCGTTTCTGGGTTGAGGGGTTGTTCCTGATACTGCCCGCCTTCTAGCTTGAAGTACCGTAAGCGTTGGGTAAAACGGCTGTAGACAAAATAATGTGGCACCCGCAACCGCGTTTCATACAATTCAAATTTTCCGGGCGGCTTTGTCTTCGCATCATGATCTCCATTGGAAACGATCGAGCTAACAGCAGGATTAGTTGACTCACCCTCTGAATCCTTAGCCGTTTTATCATAGAAGCGCCCCAAGTCTTCTGCTTCAGTTCCCGGCGATAAAAACTCGACCACTACTGTAGGCGGATTGTCTTCCTGCCAAAGTACATAACTGCGGCGCAAATCTCGTTGCTCATACAACCGAGGAACATCGACGACCAAAAACCAATCTGGACGCTTGTGCCACAGCGGATGACGGATGGTGTAGTAGAGGTTGAGGTCGGAAGCGGTGAAACAGTTCTCTCTGCTATAGCCTTTCAAACTCAGCGTTCGGCTCAGGAGTTGGGGTTGGAGGTCATGAAATTCATCGGGCAAACCAGGCTCCTCTGGATCTTCACTGGGCAAATCATACATTGTTGGCAGGATATCTTTGGGCGATCGCGGCGGATCATCCTGCTCGATGTGGATTACTGCATCGGTTGCCAATAGTCTATGAGTCTTTGGAACCATAATCACCTCAAATCAGATCAATGAAGTGTCCTTTAAGCCTCAATTCTACTGCCCTTTCAAAGTGTTTTTTGACCCTATGGAGTTTGTCTGCTTTTTGGGGTTGGCGCGAATAAAATCTGTTAGACCCAGGTATTTTGGAGCAGTGTTGATATCTTGATTTTGATATTCCAGTGCCCCCCAAAAGCCCCATTTGCTCGGTGCTGCGACATCGTTGAACTGGTTAAACAGCTTGCCGCCGCTTTGCTTCCACTGATTGAGATAGGCTTTGTATACTTCTCTCATGCGAGGATGACGATTGACGGCAGTAAAAAGGGTCGTCATTTTAGCCACTTTGTCTTGAGGAAACTGATAGCTGGTTAGGTGAGAGCCGCCTTCATAGGCAAAAAGGGCAACCCCAAAGCGTTTGGCAACCGTGGCATTGCCCTCAAACATCGCTTTAATTTCTGTGGGAATTTCTTTGATCATGCCGTCAATGATTTGATCGGAGGTGAGGTTAATGGTGGTGCTGATATTTTTGACATCGTTGAGGTTGCTCCAACCGTCTTTGTCGTCATCCCCTAAGCCATCAAAGTAGGGTGCGATCGCATAGACATCAGCATGTTTATAAGCATCTTTCCAGCCTAAGATTTGCTCTGCTGTCCAAGGGTTAGCTGCCTGCCCTGCCAGGACTCTTACCAAGCGCGGTTTGCGGTTTGCCCCAAAGACCTCTTCCCAAATTTTGAATATTTCCACGGAACGCTCTGAGTAGTAGCGCAAGCCTGCGCCCCAACTGGTATCATCTAACCGCCGCTCCAGTCCTTTCTCGCCTGCATATTTTGCCTGACTGAACAGGCTGTTCCAGACTTCGTTGGAATATTCCACATGTACTTTGAGCGACGGATCAAGGCGATCGCGCACCATTACGGCAAAATTTCGCACATAGTCATCATTGGCTTGGGCTGGAATGGTAAACCATGGATCGATTTTAAGGGTGTTTGCCAGTTGAATCAGGTGTTCTAACGCTACGCCTTTGCCGCTTGCTTGAGATGCACTATTGGGGGTGGCGCGATCGCTCCAGTTCACCAGCTTGGAATTGTTGGTTGCTGCCCAATCCATAAACCTGAGCGTGTTGAATTGCTTTAACCGCTCTAAAAGAATGGGATGAAACGGCTGAGTTTTATAGGTGTTTTCATATCCCGGCATGATGAAGCGAATATTGCGAATGGGGTTACTGGGATTCGTCTCCAAGATTTTGAGAAATACGCCTTCACCGTCGATCGCCACATCCACCATCATCTTTCCGGGAGACTGGCTGATAATTTTGGCGGTATCAAAAGTAAAGCCAATTTTGCCATCGCCGTCGTATAGCAACGTATACTTTCCAGAAGGAAAATTTTTGCCAATCATCATCACGGTTTCAGCAGTTTGTCCGGGTTCCAGGGAGGCAATCCAGCCCTCACGAGTTAGCTTGAGCGTGCCACCTTGTCCCCAAGCTGCGCCTTGCCGCTGTGGAATCCAGGCACGAGAGGTTTTAAACGCATCCACAAATGGCCATTGGCTTGACCAATCAGCAATGCCTGACAGATTCATGCCTATGGTAGTTTTTGTTTCTGCCGCGATCGCGCTAGCACTGCCATCATTTTTGGAGCCAATTGATTGAAGCGGATTGCCTGCGCGTTTCAAGAACCAGGCAAGCCCAAGGCTAAACAACAGGGCGGTGCCAATCAAAACGATAGTTCTGCTACGGTTGCTGTGTCTCATGGGGAGGTTATGGCTAAAACTCTGCATTCTCAGGTTGCCCAGATTGACCGCTAGCGTAACTTGCTAATTGCCACAGTTGAGCTTGAAAGCGCGATCGCGCCCTGAACTACCATAACAAGCTAACAGGATGATGGAGTGATTCTGTTCAAGACAGACAAATCAAGACAGACAAACCGAAGGCATAAGCCTCCAAGTTGTTTCTTGCCGCTTTGACTTCAAAGTCTAGAGAAGCGTTGATGTCCCTATCTCGTTTGTTGCCCGATCAAAACGCTAATCAACACGATCGCCATCCCAAGCAGTTGAATAGGTGTCAAGGTTTGATGCAAGAAGACGAATCCAATCAGTGTTGCGACAACAGGACTCATTAATCCCAAAGACGAAACAGCCGATGCTTTGAGTTTATCAATTCCCCGGAACCAAAGTGTATAAGCAAGCCCAGTGCCGACTACGCCTAGATAAACAAAGCCCAACAGGTTAGTTGTTGAGAGAAGCGTGATGGGTTTTTCAACTATTAAAGCAATGGGCAGCAGAACAAGTCCGCCGACGGCTAACTGCCACGCTGTAAAGACCAATAGCGAGGCTGGGCGTTTCCACTGTTTGCCTAGCACGGTTCCTAACCCCATTGTTGCGGCACCTGCGATCGCGGCAGCAATCCCGACACTATCAAGGCGTGCCATAGGACCTAGAACCAGCAACCCAACGCCAATCAAACCCGCGATCGCTGCCACAATCGATCGCTTAGACGGTTTTTCATGCAAGATGATCCAGGAAAACCAGACGACTAATAAAGGTTGAATTGAGCCTGCGGTTGCTGCAACCCCACCCGGAAGACGATAAGCCGCTACAAATAATAGTGCTTGAAAGAGACCGATATTGAGACTGCCTAAGAGCAAAATCCGCCACCACCAAACGCCTTGAGGCAGTTGTCTCAGCCATGCGATTAGCAGCAGACCAATCGGCAGCGATCGCAAGGAAGCTACCAAGAGTGGATGATTGGGCGGCAGCAGTTCTGTTGCTACAAAATAGGTTGTTCCCCAGAGCATCGGTGCTAGAGCCGTCAGCAGAATGTCGGACAGGCGAGCAGTCGGTGTCTTCATGGTTTTTATCTCAACATCAAGATACTTACCATCAAGATACTAGCATTTATCTTGATGGTAAGATGGTTGACATCAAGATTTTTAGGTGAGTAGCACTTCAATGAATGTCGATCCAGTCGATCAGATTTTGGCGCAATGGCAGAAAGAGCGCCCTGACTTAGATGTGTCACCCATGAGCATCATTGGTAGGCTAGGGCGACTGACGAAACACTTAGAGCGAGGGCTGCAAGCGACCTTTTCAGACTTTGACTTGAATTTTGGCGAATTTGATGTGTTGGCAACCTTACGCCGCACGGGACAGCCGTATCAGCTTTCGCCGACTGCGCTCTTCAACACGATGATGGTTTCCTCTGGCACGATGACGCATCGAATTGATCGCTTAGAACAGGCTGGTTTAGTGAAGCGATCGCCTGATCCGGGCGATCGCCGAGGGACGTTGATTCAGTTGACCGACAAAGGGTTTAATCTGATTGAAAAAGCGGTGGAAGCTCATGTTGCCAATGAGCATCGTCTCGTTAGCGGTTTAGAAGAAGCGGAACGTCAAGCTTTGGATCAATTGCTACGCAAGCTTTTAATTTCGTTTGAGCAGTAGCGATTGAGTGGAGTTCCAAATGCTTTCCAGATTTGGGGTTTAATCGTTCGTTCGCTGCGACATAATTAAGACTTGTAATCTTCAAAACCAGCCGCTATGTCTCGCGATCGCGCCCAAGCCCCATCTGACCCACAAAGCACCCTCGAAGAAATCCGCGCTACTCGCCTCGAAAAGGTAGAACAGTTGCAGCAAGTGGGGTTAACGCCCTACGCCTATCGCTGGGAATCGACTCACCACGCCGCTGAGTTGCAGACCAAGTATGTGGATTTGCCCAATGGCGAAGAGGCAGCGGTGGAAGTGGCGATCGCGGGACGGATCATGGCAAAGCGCGTCTTTGGCAAACTGGCGTTTTTCACGTTGCAAGACGAAACGGGCACGATTCAGCTTTATTTAGAAAAAAGCCGGATTCAGGAAACGATGGCAGCGAAGGATGAAAGCGCCTTTGACCACCTGAAGCAGTTGACTGACACAGGCGATATTATTGGCGTAACGGGCAGCATCAAGCGCACCGAAAAAGGCGAACTGTCGGTCTATGTGCGGGAATACGCCATGCTGACCAAATCCCTGTTGCCCTTGCCGGATAAATGGCACGGTTTAACCGATGTGGCAAAGCGCTATCGTCAGCGCTATGTAGATTTGATTGTGAACCCCGAAGTGCGGGAAACCTTTCGGCGACGGGCGTTGATTACGGCTTCCATGCGCCGCTACCTGGATCAGCAGGGTTTTATTGAAATCGAAACGCCCGTGCTGCAAACCGAAGCAGGTGGTGCCGAAGCGCGCCCTTTCATCACCTATCACAACACGCTGGATATGAGCCTGTATCTGCGGATCGCCACGGAGCTACACCTGAAACGGCTGATTGTGGGCGGCTTTGAGAAGGTGTTTGAACTGGGGCGGGTGTTTCGCAATGAGGGCATTTCTACCCGTCACAACCCCGAATTCACGACGCTTGAGGTCTATCAAGCCTATGCGGATTACAACGACATGATGACGCTGACCGAGGCGATCGTTACCACCGCCGCTCAGGATGTCTTGGGCACTTTGAAAATTACCTATCAAGGCGAACCTGTAGACTTGACTCCTCCTTGGCGCAGAGTGACGATGCATGAGGCGGTGAAAGAGCAGACTGGGATTGATTTTGCAGCGTTTACCACTTTAGAAGAAGCCAAAGCTGCCGCGACTCAAGCGGGATTGCATAGTGTGGAAAAGGCAGAATCCATCGGCGCTTTGCTAAATCAGGCGTTTGAACAAACCGTGGAAGAAACCTTGATTCAGCCGACCTTTGTGCTGGATTATCCCGTGGAAATTTCGCCCCTGGCGAAACCCCATCGCTCTAAGCCCGGTTTGGTGGAGCGGTTTGAACTGTTCATGGTGGGGCGCGAAACGGCAAACAGTTTTTCAGAATTAACTGATCCGGTGGATCAGTTGCAGCGTTTGCAAGCCCAAGCCGATCGCAAAGAAGCAGGCGACTTAGAAGCCCACAGCGTCGATGAGGATTTTGTCACGGCGTTGGAGTATGGAATGCCGCCCACGGGAGGATTGGGCATCGGCATCGATCGCCTAGTGATGCTTCTCACCGATTGTGCCAGTATCCGTGACGCGATCGCGTTCCCCTTACTCAAACCCGAAAAAGCTGAAGAGGAATAACTGGCATGAAAGTTACTTTGCCTAGAAATGTGAACTAGATGAAAACGCGATCGCGGCTACACTAGAATCTAAGGTTGTTATATGAAGCCAATGTCTAGATACGAAGAAGCGCTACGTCTGGCTCAAGCGCTTAATCAGACTGAAAAGCATAAACTGCTGAAAGCGATCGCTGAACCGTCTAGCTCAGATATTCTGGCTCAAAGTCATGTTGATCGCCGTACCTTTATGCAGCTTTCTCTGCAAGCGCGTCATCAACTTCTCGCACAGCAGGCTGAAGCGATCGTAGACCACTATCAACAAGAGACAGAATGGCGTGAGTTGGAGATAGGTGACTGCGTTGAGTACTAGACCAGTGCCTAAGCGTGGAGAAGTTTGGACGGTTAACTTTGACCATGACGATAGGAACTGAGATTCGTAAGGCACGACCTGCGGTTGTCATTAGCTCGGCTGCGGTTGGCAAACTGCCGATTAAGTTAATCGCCCCAATCACAGACTGGAAAGAGTATTTCAATCAGAATCTTTGGCATATTCAACTTGAGCCAAATGCAGAGAATGGTCTTTCAAAACTATCAGCCGTTGATGCACTGCAATTACGAGGAGTTGATGTTCAAAGATTTCTGCAAAAGTTAGGACAACTTTCAGACGAAACAATGGTGGAAATCACGATCGCGATCGCTGCTGTAATTGAATATCAAAGTGATTTGTAGCGATCGCTTTCCCCCTGCTCAAACCTGAAAAGATAGAGGATGAGGATAACGGCAAGTTCAGCGGCGGCAGAAGCTGCAAAATGAACCATAGAAACTTGGTTCCGCCCGTTGCAACGCCGTGTTATACATCGCAACTTCGGTTCGATGAACTTTGGCGAGGACATGCTTTTAGCGAGCCCATTTTTTGCTGACTAAACCTGCTGGCTCACGATCGCACTTTCACCCCCAGCATTGTGGGCGATCGCGCTTAAATCGATGCAATATTCAAAGATGTCTGTACTTCTTCTAACGGTATTGCCCATAATCTGTTCCATTGAATGCCAAACAGTGGTTTTGCCCGTTTTCCCATCATCCAACCTTGCGTCAACCCATCCATAATCTGCTCACAGAGTTCAACTTCGTACATTGCGGTTTTGAGTAAATTCTTAGCAAGCAGGGCTAGAAATAAACGGTCTGGATCAAGCTGTGCAGTATAAAAAGCTTCTAGTTGAACCTCCCCCGGTTTATCAGTATCACACCCTGTAACGACGTGCCAAATGTCATGAGTTTCACCAATGTGAGCACCCAAAAACACAAACGGATCGTTTGCAATTTCTTTAATAGGCTGTGGAGTAAATCCATTTCTGATCATGTGATCGGCATATAAATGACCCAGCGTATGGTTCGGTAATTGATGCAGTTGCTGTAAATCGATTTTTCCCAGCAAGGGGCGGTCTACAAAAGCTTGTTTGCCTCGGGGAGTCAAACTGAGAAATGCCACAATTTTTTGGAGTGTAGCCGGATCATTCAGAACATGGGAAAGCTTACCAATGGCAGCGAAATCTCCATAAGGCGATTTCACCAATTCTAGAAAGCTCTCCAGAATAGTCGTTTCTTGAGACTGATTGATGGTTTCTATCATGGGCTATTAGTCATTCTTAAAAATTAATAATAGCTAAAGCTGGATGCCGAAATATTTTTAGATTTTTCTATAGATAGATCTACTTACATCTAAAATTTCATTTCGAGGAAGGTTAGTGGTGTATAACTATGTATCCAACGTCATACTTGCTGGATAAACACCCATGTTTTTGGGACTATCTGTCAGTTTTGCTGGATAAGTCCCTGTTTTTAAGGAATTAAATCGAAAGCTGGTAGGTTAAGTACGGATTTTGGGGTGTTATCCGTCACTTACGGATGTAGCAACGGAGGAAACAATGCCGTGGGATTCATCTCGGCTGGTGTTCTAGCAATCTAACAGTTACTTCAGTCGTTCAATGATGCGATCGCCGACTCTGAGGGCATTGGCAATAATCGTTAACGCAGGACTGACCGCTGGATTAGACGGGAAAAAGCTGCTATCTACCACATATAGGTTATCTACATCGTGAGCGCGACAATCGGCGTTTAGCACCGAGGTTGCCGAATCTTCGCCAAACCGACAGGTGCCACACTGATTCGCAACCACCTGCATTGGCATCTCACCGTTAGGATACAGCGCACTTCGTTGAAAAATTCCCTGCTCCAAGGTTTTCTCTGCGGCTTTCAATACTTCCGTCCAGCGATAGACTAGCCGCTCATGGGCTTCGGTATTGTTCGGTTCATACAATAAGTGCAGTTTGGTGCTATCCACCTCAACGCGGTTTTTGGGATTGGGCAAATCTTCGGTCTGCACCCACCAGCCCAGCGATCGCGATACCAGTTGATTCAATCCAAACCCTGGTATTGCTTGCGCCAAACCCGAAAAGAACGGCGGCGACTCGGCAAAGGTGATGTCTTGCAGTAACCCACCCGTGTTTTGAATGTGCCCCATCGGAAACTCAAAGCCGGGTTCACCCCAGTAAAAATCGTTGACGCTAACGCTGCGATAAAACTTGCCGGAGTTTGGAGAACTGAGTTGCACCACGGCAGAGAGGCGATGCTTCATTAAGTTGCGCCCCACCAAATCAGAACTGTTGGCAATTCCGTTGGGGCAAGCGTCGCTAGCCGATCGCAACAGGATTGCTGCCGAGTTGACCGCACCACAAGCCAGCACCACAATATCACCCAAAAACAGGTAGGGTCTGCCGCCAATTTCTGCTCCCACCGCTTTGATCGCGGTTCCAGAAGGATTGGTATATAAATGGGTCACTTTAGTAGACGTTTTGAGGGTGACGTTGGGATGTTTGAGGGCTGGCATGATACTGCTAACCTGCGAATCATTGGTCGGGTCATCACTTTCGTCAGTGAGGCTTAAAGGTAAAGAATTTGGATGGACTCCCTGTTTTGCGATCGCGTCCACCATTTGCTGAACCTGTGGCTCATGGGCGATCGCGTCATAGGCATACTCACCGCTATGGGGCGGCTCCGTCGGATCATCTCCCATCGTGCCATGCACCTTGTAAAGCTGTTCCGCCTCGGTGTAGTACGGTTCAAAATCGCTGTATTTCAAGCACCACTCTGGAGAAACGCCCTTCTCGTGATTCACCGCTTCAAAATCACGCGATCGCATTCTAATCAGCGCCGTCGCCCAGATCTTGGTATTTCCCCCAACGGCATAGTTCGTTTGCGGTGAAAACGGTTCTCCCGCTACGTCGTACCACTGTTCGGGCGCATGGTAGCGCTCCTTTTTGAAAATATCGATGTTGCTGCGGTTTTGCTCCTCCAACGGCATAAAGTCGCCCCGTTCCAGCAACAAAACTTTCTTGCCTGTAGATGCCAGCTTATATGCTAGAGTCCCGCCGCCCGCACCACTTCCAACAATGATCACATCGTAATACTGGTCTTCAATAATCATGCAGATTCTCCGTGTCGAGTGTTAGGTTTCGGGGTTGGGTTAAAGATTGCAGAAAGTTTTGAGTTTTGAGTTTTGAATTCGCCATTCGCCATTCGCCATTCGCCTCTCACCTTACTTCCACAAATAAATCAAGCTAAACAAAATAATCCAAATAACATCGACAAAGTGCCAAAACAAAGAGACTTCTGTCACTCCGGTGTGTCCTTTGTCATAGTTGCCGGGTCTAAAGGAACGGAACAGCATGTAGAACTGCAATAGGACTCCCAGCAAAACATGCAGACCGTGGAAACCAGTCAGCAGATAAAATGTGCCACCAAATCCGCCTGAAGTTAGCCCAAACTGCAACTCACTCCACTCGATCGCCTGCCCTGCCAAAAAGTAAATCCCCATTGCTGAAGTGAGCAACCATAACCCTCGAAATAGCCACATCTGCTGCTTTTTCAGAGCCTCTTCCGCAAAATAAATTACAAAACTACTCGAAACCAGCACCACTGTATTGATTGCAGGAGTGGATACTTCCAAGCCCTCCACGCCATCGGGTAGCCAATTAAGAGCCGTAGTTTTGAGTACGATATACCCCGCGAAGAAGCTGAGAAAAATTACACTTTCCGACAGCAAAAACACGATAAAGCCAAACAGACTCGTCGCCTGTTCATCATGTCCATGATGTTCATGTTCACTCTCATGAGCTTGACTCAATGTTTCTGATAATGGCTCTGTGGCTGAATCCATAGCTGTTTCCTTGCAGAATGAATGGACAAAACTAAACTTAAAAATTACTGCGGCTTGAGTGCTGCTTCATTTCCCACTAAAGGCTTATCAAGACCATAGCCATAGGGACCCGACACTACGATCGGCAGTTCTTCAAAATTCTCCACGGGTGGTGGCGACGACACTAACCACTCCAAGCCGATCGCCCGCCAAGGATTATCCGGCGCTTTTTCACCCTGCACCCACGACCCGACAATATTCAAAATGAACGGCAGTGTAGACATGCCCAGCAAAAAACCACCCAAACTGGCAATCACATTCCAAAATGCATACTCCGGGTCATAGGATGAAATCCGCCGCACCATTCCCTGTAACCCCAACGGATGCATGGGAAAAAAGTTGAGGTTCGTGCCCACAAATGCCAGGATAAAGTGAAGAATTCCCAACCCCTCGTTATACATGCGCCCAGTCATCTTGGGGAACCAGTGATAAATCGCGGCAAACAGCCCCATCGTTAGCGTGCCATAGACAATGTAGTGGAAGTGACCCACCACAAAATAGGTGTTGTTGACGTGAATATCAAAGGGTACTGCCGCCAGCATCACGCCCGTAATCCCGGCAAACAGAAACATGACGATCGCGCCCAGCGCAAATAACATTGGGGTTTGTAGCCGAATTTTGCCTCGCCAAACGGTCGCCGTCCAAGCAAATATTTTGATGCCTGTAGGCACCGCAACGAACATGGAAGACACCATAAAAAACATCCGCATCCAGCCTGGAGTCCCGCTGGCATACATGTGATGCACCCACACAAAAATGCCTACTCCAGCAATCAGCAGCGAAGAAATGGCGACGACTTTATAGCCAAACAGCGGCTTGCGGGAATAGACCGGCAAAATTTCTGAGAATATACCAAACACAGGCAGCGCCATCACATATACCGCCGGATGGGAGTAGAACCAGAAAAAATGCTGGTATAGAACCGGATTGCCGCCGCGTTCTGGATCAAAGAAACTGGTGCCTGCCACTAGATCTAACAGCAGCATCACTGCTCCCGCCGTGAGCGCAGGCAGCGCCGTGAGTTGAATTAACTGAGCGCTCAGTACCGCCCAAACATACGCAGGCATCCGCAGCAACGTCATGCCCGGTGCCCGCATTTTGAAAATGGTGGCAACAAAATTGACGGCTCCCATAATCGAGGAGACTCCAGAAATTGCCACCGCTAAGATCCAGACGAATTGACCGCTTAGCCAACTTCCCGACGGATTTTGCAAACTCACGGGCGGGTAAGACCACCAACCCGCTTGCGCCGTTCCATTGGGCAAAAAGTAGCTAGACATCAGCAAAATGCCAAAGATAGGCACGAGCCAAAATGCAACAGCATTTAACTTGGGAAACGCCATATCCCGCGCCCCAATCATCAACGGCACTAAGAAATTCGCCAGACCCACCAGCGACGGAAAGATCCACAAAAAAATCATCACCGTGCCGTGCATGGTATACAGGCTGTTGTATAGCGGTCGCGAGACGAGATCCGACTCTGGCGTAATCAGTTCTGCCCGCACGATCATTGCCAGAAACCCGCCCACCAAAAAGAAGATGAACGAAGTCACTAGATATTGAATGCCAATCACCTTGTGATCGGTACTAAAGCTAAAATATCGTCGCCACTCAGGGGGTTGAGATTGGGGCTTCTCTTCAGGAATGCTGAGATTTTCAACCGAGATATTTGTCATGCAATACTCCTAAAAGAAGTGCGGGGTGGGGAGTTTTGAGTTTTGAGTTTTGAGTTTTGAGTTTTGAGTTTCAGCAAGAGATATCTTGAGTTCTTTTTTCTCTCTCATCCTTCATTTACCATTGGAGGCGGTTCTGGCGGAACGGTTGCCCAGCCTGGCTTGAAGCCTTGCTTTGAGATTTGGGTGTATTCTTCATAAGCTTGGTTTGCGGCTGGTACTAGGGCGCGATCGCCCGTTTTTGCTAACCACTCACTATATTTTTCAGGAGATTCCACCACAACGTTGGTTTGCATGACGGCAAAGTAGGTGCCGCTAAATTGGGAATCACTGAGGCGATAGCTGCCCTCGCGAATTGGCGTAAATTCAAAGTCGATAATTTTGTTGGGAATGATGTCTTGCTTGAGGCGAAAGGCTGGCACATAAAATCCGTGAATCACATCTTCAGTGTGCAACGCTAGCCGAATGCGGTGATTCACAGGCAGATGTAATTCGGCGCTGGTGATGTCGTTGTTGGGATAGTGGAATGACCATGCCCATTGCTTCGCATTCACCTCGATCGCCTCCACAGGTTCGCCCTTGCCAGCGATCGATTCATCCATTGATTTATCCATTGATGCAGCGTAAGCGGTTTCCATACCGGGCATATGCATATGGACAATTTCCATCGGTCCTTGGATTGCCATCTGGTTATAAATCCAGTAGCTATATCCCGCGATCGCAATCACGAGGGCGATCGGAATTGCTGTCCAAACTATTTCTAGGGTGAGATTTCCTTCAATCGGCGGACCATCACTGGTATCAAACCGACTGGTTAGTCCAGTTAGCACTGAATAGCTTAAAACGCCTGTAATTCCTAGAAAAATGAACGTTCCTAAAAATACGAGTAGCGCAAACAGATTATCAATCAGTGCTGCCTCAAGCGATGCCTCCGGGGGAAACCAGGTATGGGACACTCCCGCCATCCACACTGCTGCCAACGTGTTCACACTGGCAAAAATCACCCATGGCAGTATATTAGAAACTTTCATCGCGCTATCCTTTAAGCCGAATTATTTCAGCAGTAAATTCGGGTCTTCGCCCAGTTTAAGTAAGCCATCTGCTGTGTTGTGAACGCCAAATTCGCCGCCCAGATGGGCACCCAACGTGCCCTGCAAAAACATGATCAATAGAATAACCAAACCGACTAGTAAATAGCTCCACTGCACCTGCCTTGCGCTATCTTTGCGCCATGCGAACCGCTGCATCCCCCGCCAAACTGCCATACCCACGATCAGAGTGAGCAACAGAACCCCGCCGACTCCATGCCAAATCATGGTTTCCATTGCTCCCAAACCCCAAGCGCTGATGACATCGGGGGAAGGGGTTGCTAGGAGCATTTCATAGAAGCCTGCTGCTACGGTGAAAAAGGTGACGATCGCCGCTGCTATCACGTTATACCAGCCCACATCATAAAAATTAGACCGTACCGCCTTGATAGCTAAAAAATTCAAAATCGATTTTTCTAAGGGAAACAGGTTGCCTGCAATATCAAACGCGATCGCGATAATAAACAGCCCCAACGTGATATGCACCAAATTGGGATGGATAGGAATCGCATAGGGTAAGCCGTTTGCGCCTAGTCCGTCCAACTGCTGAACGAGTTCTTCGTTCATTGCAACGCTCCTTGTCTGATGGCTTCCACTACTGGCACCGTATGCAAGCCGTAGACCCAAACCAGTTTGTCGCCCAAATAAACCTGAAAAAAGACCAGACCCGTTAACAAAACGTTAGCTCCCATAAATGCCAGCGGAACTTTCTGCGGATCTCGGGCGCGCAAAATGTAGCGCCACGCCGTAATGGCTGCCAAAATACCAGACAGCGACCAGCCGAGCAGCGTATGCAGGTTTAGAGTGGATTGTGCCGCATTGTAAGGTTCAGCCAAGCCCGCTTCTAATTGACCAAACAACACGGCAATAAAAATTGACAGCGTGGCAAAAAACAAATTCCACCAACTCACTTCATGAAGCCGAACATTTTTGGTCAGAAATCCGATCGCGTCGCAAAGAACCGCAAACAAAACCATCGCGATCACAAAATGCACCACAATTGGATGAATGGTATCTGGGTAAGGCAGGTTGTGTTCATTGAGCGGCGGCAGATACTCAAGCATTTTGCTCTCCTTAGTGCTTGACTTCCTAGATGGACTGAGTTCACTGAATCCAGCTAACTCCTACAAGCGATTAAAACCAAGCGATTAAAATTGCAGTGTCCCATATGGGTAACGATTTAAAGAGTTGTATTAAATACAGAGACCGACTGAATAGTTCCAATTTGGCTTGCAATACCGATTAAGCCTATCTGCTAAACAGAACTGCCCCTAGACTGTAGCGCTGTTTTCAAATGACGACGACCCCATCTGGATAGAATATTCTGCTTTGCTCTTGGGCTACCTGCCCAGTGTCGTCAGCGATATAGAGCGATCGCTTTATTCACTTTGAGAAATTCTATCGGAGCTAACTACACCCACCGGCTTTTTTGCAGGAAGACCCGGAAAGTTAAAATTTTGTATTACTTGTTACAGAAAATTCTGTTATATTGGTAATCGAAGGTTGAAGTACATTGAATTTTGTACATTGACTGGATTCATTCTTTAGGTTGGGAGATTCGCTATGTCTACTCAAGATCAAGCTCGTGCATTGATGGTACGTCACCAGCACATGGTTAAAAATCGTGAGCAGTGCTTATTGAGCCGCGCTGCTGCTGAAGTGGGTATGCCCGCAGAATTAAACCTTCGTGATGAAGACTTAGGAAAAGCGCACCTTGATCGCGCAAGCCATCGTTTTAGTTAGAGTGGGTTGAGCTAGTCGGCGATCGCCTGTTGAACAGATTTCCAATACTAAATCCATGACTTATTTTGAAAGGCGCACTTCTACTGAGAAGTGCGCCTTAAGTTTGCGTTAGTATTTTCAACTATCGTCCAATGCCGACATACTGAAATCCTGCGGCTTCCAAAACTTGCTGATCCAAAAAATTGCGACCGTCAATTAAGATGCGACTCTGCATCAAAGTGGCTAGATAGGCATAATCCAAATCGCGGAATTCCTGCCAGTCAGTCACTAACACCAGCGCGTCACAGCCTTCTGCCAGTTGCTCTGGAGTGCTGTCGATAATGACATCCGCCAGCTTATGAGGCGAGTTTGCTTGAGATAAAATTGGATCGTAGGCTTTGATTTTGGCACCTAAGCGGGATAGTTGCCCGATAATGCTCAGCGCCGGAGCATCTCGCAAATCGTCGGTATTCGGTTTGAACGTTAATCCCAACAAACCAACTGTTTTTCCTTTCAAAATTTTTAGGGTTTGCTGAAGTTTTTTAACAATAAGCAAGCGTTGGTGTTGATTGACCTGCACAACGGCTTTCAAGAGTTGGGCTTCATAGCCATAATCATCTGCTGTATGAATTAAGGCAGACACGTCTTTAGGAAAGCAGGAGCCGCCCCAGCCAATGCCTGCCTGCAAAAAACGGCTGCCAATGCGAGAGTCTAAGCCAATGCCTTTGGCAACTTCTGTGATATCTGCACCGACGCGATCGCAAATATTTGCTACTTCATTAATAAAGCTAATCTTGGTAGCTAAGAACGCATTCGCAGCATATTTGATCATTTCTGCGGAGTTCAAATCTGTTAAAACTACCGGAACGGGAGGCAAAGAGCGATTATGGTCTTTGGCACAGTCTCGATTGACGATGGGCGCATAGAGTTCTTCCATGAGGGCGATCGCGGTTTTGCTGCTGCCGCCTAAGACAATGCGATCGGGGTTGAAGGTGTCATACACTGCTGATCCTTCCCGCAAAAATTCTGGATTGCTGACCACATCAAATGCAGGCTCTTTCATTAAGGGGGTGCTTGAAGGAATAGCCTTATCTTGACTCGCGCTCATTCCCATAGCGATCGACTCCCGAATCGCCACGGGCGCTTCAGTCAAAGCACATTTTGCATAGCCGTCCAAAACTAGCATCCTCACCCAATCGCCCGACCCTATCGGCACAGTTGATTTATTCACAATCACCTTGTATTCGCCATTGAGATAAGATCCAATTTCCCTAGCAACCGCTTCCACATAGCGAGTATCGCTTTCCCCATTGGGCAATGCAGGGGTGCCTACGGCAATAAATACAATTTGTCCATGAGCAACTCCGGCGGCTAAATGGGTCGTAAATTCGAGGGTGCCTGCTTGCAGCGAGGCTTGCAAAATTTCCGTTAGCTCTGGCTCATAAATGGGAGACTGTCCTGACTGCATCAGCGTCACCTTTTCTGCGTTGTTATCGACACAGACAACATGGTGTCCCAAATGGGCAAGACAAACTCCTGTGACTAAGCCAACATATCCTGTACCCACAACACACACACGCATAAAGCAGCCTCACGCAAGAAGGGACAAATAAGATATAAAACCAATCCGCTAAAACTAATCCACTAAAACTAATTCGCCCAGTTGAAGGGCATATCTAACCATTCTCATTCAAGGATTCAATCTATCCAACTGAATTAGCTGGAGGCATTAAAGCTAAAGTTAGCTGACGTGAATCACAAAGTTTCTAAGGCTGAACAGAATCGAAGCGATCGCGGTGGGCGGCGATCGCATTTCCTCCTAATCGTCCGCGAAAATCCTCAACCGATCGCTGTAATCCTTCCAATAGAGAAATAGTGGGTTGCCACTCTAATAATCTCTGTGCCCTAGTAATATTGGGTCTGCGGCGACGGGGATCATCTTGAGGTAGGGACTTAAACTGAATTTCCACCTCTGGATTGACTAACCGTTGAACGATTTCCGCCAGTTCCAAAATCGTATATTCATCTGGATTACCCAAATTGATTGGTCCAATATGAGCATGAGTCATCAGCCGAATTAACCCGTCCACTAAATCAGACACATAGCAAAAGCTGCGAGTTTGAGAGCCATTGCCATACACCGTGAGCGGCTTTCCGTGAATGGCTTGACTAATAAAATTGCTGATTACACGCCCATCATTTTCTAACATGCGCGGTCCGTAGGTGTTAAAAATACGCGCCACGCGAATGTCCACATCATTTTGACGGTGATAATCAAAGGCAAGTGTTTCAGCGACCCGTTTGCCTTCGTCATAGCAACTGCGAATCCCAATCGGATTGACATTGCCCCAATACTCTTCGGGTTGGGGATGGATTTCAGGATCGCCATAGACTTCTGAAGTAGAGGCTAGCAAAAACCTGGCTTTGACGCGCTTTGCCAACCCCAACATGTGCATTGTCCCTAGGACGTTGGTTTTGATCGTTTTGACCGGGTTGTATTGATAATGTACGGGAGAGGCTGGACAGGCGAGGTGATAGATTTGATCGATTTCTAACCGAATCGGATCAGTAATGTCATGCCGAATCAATTCAAAGTAGGGATGACCGACCCACTTCAAAATATTCCGTTTATGACCCGAATAGAAATTGTCGATGCAAATAACCTCGTGTCCCTCTGCCATCAGGCGATCGATGAGATGAGAGCCAATAAAGCCAGCGCCACCTGTAACCAATATTCTCATCTTCTGAGGACTCCTTTCCTAAACCAATGGCACAAGCTCGCCGCACTCTTCTAAGATTCGAGCCGGAGTACTGCCATGAATGCCTCTTGGGGAACATCTACTGTTCCGATCGCCTTCATCCGTTTTTTTCCTTTTGCCTGTTTCTGCAACAGCTTTTTCTTTCGAGAAATGTCGCCGCCATAGCATTTCGCCAACACGTCTTTGCGAATGGCAGGAATTTGTTCACTAGCAATCACTTTGCTGCCGATTGTGGCTTGAATTGGAATTTTGAACTGGTGGCGAGGGATTAGTTCCTTTAGCTTTTCAGTCAAAGCGCGACCGACGTTGTATGCCTTATCTCGGTGAACAATCGTGGCAAGCGGATCAACCGGATCGCCATTGATTAAAATATCTAGCTTGACTAAGGGATTTTCGCGATAGCCAATCAGTTTATATTCCATGCTGGCATAGCCCCGCGATCGCGACTTCATCTGATCAAAGAAGTCTGTTGCCACTTCTGCCAACGGCAAGTCATAGATCAGTGTGGTGCGCTCGGTCGTCAGATATTTCATGTCTTTGAAAACACCCCGCCGACTTTGGGAAAGCTCCATCAAAGTGCCCACATAGACTTCTGGCGTAATAATATCGACTTGAACATAGGGTTCTTCAATTTTTTCTCGCTGCTGTGGATCGGGCAATTTGCTGGGGTTGTCAATCAGCAGCACGTCGCCCTTAAGTGTGGTGATGCGATACACCACTGACGGCGCTGTGGTGATCAAGTCCAGGTTATATTCCCGCTCCAGCCGCTCTTGGACAATTTCCATGTGCAGCAAGCCCAAAAAGCCGCAGCGAAAACCAAACCCCATGGCGCTAGAGGTTTCGGGTTCATAATTCAATGCAGCATCGCTCAACTTGAGTTTTTCTAGGGCTTCTCGCAACGATTCAAACTGGTCGGCATCGGTGGGAAACAAGCCACAAAATACCATGGGCGTAGCTTCGCTGTATCCCGGCAACGGCTCAACTGCTTGAACTGCGGCTAGGGTAATCGTATCGCCCACTCGTGCATCTTCAACGGCTCGAATCGATGCGGCAATGTAGCCCACTTCGCCTGCGTGTAGACTTTCTACTTGTACTTGCGTAGGCGACAGCACCCCTAGTTCGTCAATCACATATTCTTTGCGGGATGCCATCAACCGAATGCGATCGCCTTTTTTAACGGTGCCATCCATCACTCGAAAATAGACAATGACTCCGCGATAGGGATCATAGTAGCTATCAAAAATGAGGGCACGCAGCGGTTCGGCGATCGTATCTTGAGGCGGCGGCACCAAGTGGACAATCGATTCCAAAATCTCAGGCACCCCAATCCCTTCTTTGGCGGAGGCATGAATCGCCTGACTGCAATCTAGCCCAACAATATCTTCAATTTCTTGCTTAACGCGCTCTGGTTCTGCTCCCGGCAAATCGATTTTGTTCAACACTGGAATAATTTCCAGGTTATGCTCCAGTGCTAAATAGACATTTGCCAGCGTTTGCGCTTCTACTCCTTGGGAGGCATCCACGACTAACAAAGCCCCTTCACAGGCTGCCAGCGATCGCGAAACCTCATAGGAAAAATCCACATGTCCTGGAGTATCAATCAGGTTTAAAACATATTTCTCGCCGTCTTTCGCCGTATAGTTCATCCGTGCTGCTTGGAGCTTAATCGTAATGCCGCGCTCTCGCTCCAGATCCATGTTGTCAAGAAACTGCTCTTTCATTTCCCGTGCGTTGACCGTGCCAGTTTCCTGCAACAGGCGATCGGCAAGCGTGGATTTGCCATGGTCGATATGGGCAATAATCGAAAAGTTACGAATGCGAGAAACGGGCACATCAGTCATATATCTGGCTGTATAGAAGCTTTTAACGTATTGTAACGGGTCACCTCTGAAACCTCACATTCATCAATCCAACTTTATTTTTATATCCTTTGAAAGAATGAGAATTGCTGCAACTTTGTAAAATGTTGTAGGTAGCATGACAAATTCCAAGTAGTTGTACCGTAGATTGGTTATGTTTATAGTCTTATCGAGTTAAACTTATATCGTTGGAATAGTTCGGATGATCTATTTTCAATGGGTTGTTCATTGCTTTAGCCAACGTTCGCTAGCATCCAAATTATGAATGAGTCTGCTCTGTTTTCTCACTCGGCTTCAGAAAAAGTCGAGTTGTCGGTTCATTTAGATCCTGATTTGCTGGATCAGATTAAACATTTGACCAATGACCCTAGTAAGGTGATTGAAGTAGCTGTGCGGCAGTGGCTTAAAAATGAACTGCGACGAGATGATGATCTGACTCGTAATCTCCAGCGAAATCCGCCAGTGCCTCCAAGAGGCGAATGGAATGATTAAACAAAGGTGAAGTATGGAACCTGACGATTTCACTTGCTATATTGAGCAATAACGTTAGTCATAAACGTTAGCCATAACAGGTAATGTCAGTGATTCAGTTAGATGAAGAGGCTGTACATACCAGGGTTGGGCGAGATCGGTGGCGCTGGAGCTATCTTCATCGATCGCTAGTTTGATACTTCTCTAAAAAAGCTGCTAGCTAGAGTACTGATGCCTTCTTCTGCAAACTATCAACGCTCTTTTTCTGCACACCCAGAAGCGATCGCAAAACAGCAGGACACTACTAGTGATCTAACTGAGCTTGTTATGGCTCAAGACAGGGAAGGGCGTTGCCTGTCGTTTTTTTGGAAGCTGGCGGAGGCGTATGGTATTCAGTCAACCCAGATGATTGGGCAATTACCTGATCGTATTTTTGGTCCAGTGGATACCAAAGCATACATCGCCCGGATTCGTCAAGTTCTAGAGTCTCAAACGGCTCAAAAATTCAGATTTAAGTTTCGCTGTGGCGATTTTCGGATGCAAGCAGACTTAACGATGAACCCCGTAATTGGAGTGAATGGCACTGTTACTACGGTTCTGGTTATGGGTAAGACGTGCCCCAACTCTGCCCAACCGGAAGTAAATCCAAAGTCTCTCCTAGCTCAGGTGGGTGAACCGACAGCGCGCAGTGTTGGTGATCTAGAAGAATTTTCGTCAGAAACCATTAGTGCTGATAACCATGAACTGTTAACTCGAATTGCCTGGAATATTCGTCGGACTCTAGATTTACCTACCATTTGGCAGCAAACGGTTGAGGGTTTAGGTAACTTACTAGGGGTGAGCCGCTGTATTGTGTTTCCCTATGAGCCAACTAACCCAACCGTCAAGGCAGTTGCTGAGTATTGTCGAGGGGCGTTTTGCCCAATGCAGGGGTTAGAATTTTTGGTGGCGGATGATGCTGATCTGCAAGCAGCGTTGATGAGTTTGAAACCTGTCAATGTGCGGCAAGAACCAAAAACATCGGATCAAGCAGCGGCTCAACAATCCCCCACTCTGCGGGGACTAATGCAATATTCTATGCTGATTGTGAGGACTTCTTATCAAGATCAGCCGAATGGGTTAATTGTGCTGTATCAAGATGATCAACCGCGTCGTTGGACAGAGGTAGAGCTAGAGTTTGTGCAGGAGTTGGCAGACCAGGTGGGAACGGCGATTGCTCATGCAAACTTGATCTCTGCCAGCCAATCTTTAGCAACCGAAGTACAAAAAGCAAATAGCAACCTCTTGCAAAAACATCGTGAACTAGAAGAATCTAGAGAACAAGCTGAAGAAGCATCTCGATTAAAAAGCGAATTTCTTGCCAATACTTCTCATGAACTGCGAACTCCACTCAACGGCATGATTGGCTTCCTTAAACTTGTTTTAGACGGAATGGCGGATGATCCTGAAGAGCAAACTGAATTTATTGGTGAAGCCTATCGCTCCGCTTTACATCTGCTCAACATCATCAATGACATTCTCGACATCGCCAAAATTGAAGCTGGAAAACTACAAATTGAACTGAGTCCAGTCAAACTGGCAGAGCTATTAAATGATGTTGCCGATTTTATTAGCAATCAGGTTCGCCAAAAAAAGCTAAGTTTTGAGATTCAAAAACCGCCTACGGATGATGAAATTATTCTCTATGGCAACTATCAACGCTTACTCCAAGTAATGCTGAATTTGGTTGGGAATGCGATTAAGTTTACCCACGAAGGCGGTGTAACTATTAGTGTGGAGATTATTAAGAAAAAGACTATCGTCCAAGGGGTAGACCTGCCAGGATATGTCAAAATTCGAGTGGCGGATACTGGCATTGGCGTGTCGCTTGACAAGCAGGACAAGCTGTTTCAGTCGTTTAGCCAAGTTGATGGTTCTCGGACTCGCCAATATGGGGGGACGGGCTTGGGGCTAGCAATTTCTCAAAAGCTAGTCGAAGCGATGGGTGGAGTGGTGAATTTCTATAGTATGGGTGAGGGTTTAGGCTCTACGGTTACTTTTACAGTGCCGTTGTATCAAGAACCGGTGATGATTATGGCTCAAACGACTGATGTGCTTGATTTGTTACTGTAAAGTCCTTCGCCCGTTCTGAGAGAAGAATTTAGAGTGAGGGCTATCAGGAAAGTCGCACATCGCGTATATCTGCATGGACTTACAGAGTTCATAAGAAAGCTGTGCAGACTTAACGACACAGCTTTTCTGTTACGGTTTTGTATTCTAAACCTCATTAGGAATTACTTGTTAGTAAGCATCCTGAGTTAGTAAGCGTCCTGAAGCTCGTAGAAGTCGGGTGAGATGTAATCTTTTCGCAATGGGTAACCGACCCAATCTTCGGGCATCAAAATCCGCGTGAGGTTGGGGTGCCCTTCATAAACAATGCCGTACATGTCGTAGGTTTCTCGTTCTTGCCAATCTGCACTTTTCCAGATCCAATACACGGTTGGAACAGAAGGGTTTTCGCGAGGTAAAGAAACCTTAACTCGAACTTCTTCAGGGCGATCGACATTATCAGCAATTTTGATCAAATGATAAAAGCTGACTAAATCTTGTCCAGGACCAGAATCGTATCCCCCTTGGCACTGGAGACAATTGAACCCGTAAGCGTAGAGCGCGGTTGAGATAGGAACTAAAAAGTCGCGATCGACCATTAACATCTCAACTCCAGATGCATCCAGCCCTAAGAATCCATGCTCGAATCCATTTTCGTTTAACCATTTAGACACCTTGCCCGTTTCAACAATTGGGGCTGGATTGGGCGTTTCTTGTGCTTTAACCACGCTCAACCTCCTTCGTTTGAGCCGTTAACAGTGCTGGAGGAACGGGCATCCCCATGGCTTCCATTAATTCTTTAGAAGGTGCTTCACGGGTGCCAGACTGGAGGTATTTACCTGTCAATATTGGCTCCACAACTTTCATGGTGTGGGTGGTGCTGTAGTAGCGATGAACTTGTCGCAGCATTCCCCGTTCTTGAATGGACTCGTTTGAGATTTTCTTACGTAGTTTGATGATGGCATCAATAATGGCTTCGGGGCGCGGGGGACAACCCGGTAGGTAGACATCTACCGGAATAAGTTTGTCTACACCACGCACGGCAGAAGGTGAATCAACGCTGAACATACCGCCGGTAATGGTGCAAGCACCCATGGCAATCACATATTTCGGATCGGGCATTTGCTCATACAGGCGCACTAAAGCAGGTGCCATCTTCATGGTGATCGTGCCTGCTGTAATAATCAGGTCAGCCTGACGAGGAGTCGATCGCGGCACTAGCCCAAAGCGATCGAAGTCAAACCGGGAGCCAATCAAAGCCGCAAACTCAATAAAGCAGCACGCTGTTCCGTATAACAAGGGCCACAGGCTAGAAAGCCGCGCCCAGTTATAGAGATCATCCACAGTGGTTAAAATGACGTTTTCAGACAGATCTTGAGTAACTTGGGGTCGCTCAACCGGGTTCATAATCCGCTCAGAGGGATCAATTGCCAGACTTTGAACCTGACTATTAGGCTTTATGACCATTCCAACGCTCCTTTCCGCCAAGCATAAACAAGACCAATTACTAAAATGCCGATGAAAATCAGGGCTTCCACAAATCCCAATAGTCCTAGTTGATTGAACGCAACCGCCCATGGGTAAAGAAACACTGTCTCTACGTCGAAAATGACGAAAATCAAGGCAAACATATAATAGCGAATGTTGAACTGAATCCAAGCACCGCCGATTGGTTCCATTCCAGATTCATAGGTTGTTCGCCGTTCAGGTCCACGGCGGCTAGGACGGAGTAGCTTAGCAGCCGTTAACGCCAGAATAGGAACTAAGCTGCATACCAACGTAAACCCTAAAAGGTATTCATATCCACTCAGAACAAACACAATTAGAACTGCCTCTTCATTTAGGTACGATTTAACAAGACTTAGAGGTTGCTGCCTTTGATAATTAGCTGCCCTTATTATAGGTGGGTTGGGCTTTACAAAAGAATAGAAGTTATCCGAGTGCGCCTTTAGACTTATCTCGATGCTTTTGCAACAGCATAGTCACTAGGGTGGCATTTTACAACACCTTAACTATAGACAAGTTTTTTAAAGTTCTCAGTTCCAATGGAACTTTGCTGTGCGATCGCTGATAGCAAAGTATTTGGTTCGTAGGACATGTTAGTTCATAGTGGATTGCTAGCACCAATGCCCTAAGGGTCGTATCATAATTTAATACAGCGTTCAGATTCACTGAATTTCTTTTGCTGGTGCGGCTGTCTTTAATGTTAGCGATCGGTTATTTCCGATCAGTAGTGAAACGATGAGTACCCAAACGGTAAATACATCCTTAGACCGCCATGAGTGTCAAGCTTGTGGCTATGTTTATGAACCCAATAAGGGAGATGAAAAACGAGACATTCCTCCGGGAGTTCCGTTTGAGTCCCTTCCTGAAGATTGGCGGTGCCCGGTTTGTGGCGCACGCTCTTCTCGATTTTCTAATCTTGGAACGGACGGTTCTGCCTCTGGCTTCAAAGAAAATCTTAAGTATGGTTTTGGGGTCAATAGCATGACTTCTGATCAAAAGAACCTTTTGATTTTTGGGGGCTTGTTTTTGATTTTCCTATTTTTTATTAGTCTTTATGGCTTGCAATAGGTGCGGGTGCCTTCAATTCATTACGCTGACTGAGTGATGAATCCATTGCAAAATTGATATACATCTGTTGAGAGTTGGAACTGTAATGCGTGTAGCTACGAAAGTTTTACGTCAAATTTTAGCGCTTTGTGCGATCGCAATAGTCTGTACTGGCTGCGGTGGATATCTTTCAGCCACCAGCACCAACCCTTGGCGGGTCATCTCTATTGATACCGATGCCAACCTCAATGACATCAGTTTCATTGGCGATTCTCCCCATGGCTGGTTAGTCGGTTCAAATGCAACCCTATTTGAAACAACAGACGCTGGAGAAACCTGGGCATCACGCAGCCTTGAATTAGATGAACCCTATCGGTTTACATCCGTTAGTTTTGATGGAAATGAAGGCTGGATTGTTGGGCAACCTTCAATTTTGCTGCATACCGAAGACGCAGGACAGTCTTGGTCGCGTATTCCCCTCAGCGAAAAGCTTCCCGGTGCGCCCAATACGGTTTTAGCCTTGGGCACTAAATCGGCTGAAATGACGACAAACATCGGTGCCATCTACCGCACCTCGGATGGTGGAAAGACCTGGAAGGCTTTGGTAGAAGAAGCAGTTGGAGTGATTCGGAATATTTCTCGCTCTCCAAGCGGTGAATATGTAGCCGTCTCCTCTCGCGGAAACTTTTACTCGATTTGGCAGCCCGGTCAAGAGGCATGGCAGCCCTATAATCGGAGTAGTTCCCGTCGGCTACAAAACATGGGCTTTACCGGGGATGGTCGGTTATGGATGTTAGCGCGAGGTGGTCTAATTCAGTTTAGTAATGCGGGCAGCCCAGATGAATGGGAAGATATCATTAATCCTGAATTTTCAACTAGCTGGGGATTGCTGGATTTAGCCTATCGTACCCCTGAAGAAATCTGGGTTGCAGGAGGGAGTGGAAACCTGTTGCGGAGTCTCGATGGGGGCAAGACCTGGGAAAAGGATCGATTTGTTGAGGACATACCGTCTAACCTCTACAAAATCAAGTTCTTGAGTCAAGACCGGGGGTTCATTATTGGTCAAGGCTCTTTGTTAAAATATGATGACAGTGCTAATCAAGCAGTTTAATCATTTCTATTAAGCTCGTTTAGCTTGGGGGCGGCTGTCTCCTATGATAGAAGGTAAGTCTTTAGAAAAATCTGAGTGGAGAAACTGAAATGGCTGGAACGACAGGCGAACGTCCGTTTACGGACATTATTACAAGTGTGCGCTATTGGGTAATTCACAGCGTCACCATTCCAGCGCTATTTGTCGCTGGCTGGCTGTTTGTAAGTACTGGTCTAGCGTATACTGCGTTCGGCACTCCTCGCCCGAATGAGTACTTTCCATCGACTCGTGAGAAAGCGCCCATTGTTAGAGATCGCTTTGATGCTAAGCAGCAAATTGATCAGTTTATTCAGCAAAAATAGCTTCATAGTTCATGAAGAGTTTTAGATTTTAAAAAGTAGTTTCACGGCAAGAGTAACTATGACTGGCAATACTCCTAATCAACCCATTTCCTATCCAATTTTTACAGTTCGATGGTTAGCGGTTCATACCCTAGCGGTTCCAACTGTATTTTTCCTAGGCGCGATCGCCGCTATGCAGTTCACTCAAAGGTAACAAAGTTATGCCCTTAAGCAGATCTCCAAATCCCAACAAGCAGCCCGTTGAGCTAAACCGTACTTCCCTTTATTTAGGGTTGCTGATGATTTTTACGCTAGGAATTCTTTTTTCTAGCTACTTTTTTAACTAACTTTTTGGAGCGCTCGAATCCAGCGCTCCTGCTTCATTTTTAATTTCGGTTTACTAAAAGGTGACACTTATGTTGAAATCTGGAAGAATTCCTCTTTGGATTGTAGCAACGGTTGCAGGTCTAGGGGTAATTAGCGTTTTAGGTCTCTTTTTCTACGGTGCCTATGCAGGACTTGGCTCTTCCGTCTAGAGATTGATCGTTTGAGTTCGCTTCCAAGGGAACCCAAACAGAAAACACCTCTCAAGTGTTCTGCACAGGGAAAACAAAACCATTAAAAAAACGCCTACTAAATTGTTCAGTAGGCGTTTTTTGGTAGTGTAAGACGTTTTAAATTCCGGTAGGATCTTCGCGCTCAATATAGAGGAACAAAAGACCCATCACTACAGCCGGCAAAAGCCAAGTCACTACAGGAATCAAAATCCAAGGCAAAAATGAAGCCGCGTATGAACCCGTCATAACGAAGTTTCCTATATCTAAAGTTCTGGAACGTTTCTCAAGACTCTACTGTGAAGTGTGTACCTGTTTCCAGCTTCTAAGAATTCTTAATAATCACTAGACGTTGAAGTAGAACATCCGTATTGCACCAAACGCCTTTTTCAAAAAAATACATACTATTTGTAATATTTTAAGAAATTTATGCTTGCTTAGATCGTTTTGCTCATAGTTGTTCAAACGCCTATGTTGTGGGCATTGCCAAAAAGATAGCTAAATTAAAAACTAATAATACTTGCTTATGTGGCATTGCAGCCATGCTAAGACTTCATATTTAGAAATATTTTGTAATTAACTATACGAAACCCTTGTTGCCATGCTTCTACCTTGGAATGAACACGCACAAGGTGAGAACTTAAAACTATTTTTTAGAAAGAATTAACGATCGCTGTTGAAATGGGTCAAAACTTTTGACACACCTTAGAGCAGTAACAAGGATTATCAGAGGCAGTAGCCAGTTTGGGTATGAGCCAGTTTGGGTATTGAGAATTGCAGACAAAAAGATCGCGTGTTGGTTAAGCAAGTTAGCAATGTTTCAGTGGATAAAGTTATGACAAGTACTGTTCCGGCAGCAGCAAGTCTAAACAAGTTTGAAAAGCTAAAGGTTGAAAAAGACGGGTTAGCGACTAAGGCGGAGCTTGAAGAGTTCGCCAAGATTGGATGGGAAGCGATGGATGAAACCGATCGCGATCATCGCTTGAAATGGTTGGGCGTTTTCTTTCGCCCTGTGACTCCTGGCAAGTTTATGCTGCGGATGCGGCTACCCAATGGCATTGTGACTAGTGGGCAAATGCGGGTATTGGCGGAAGTGCTCCAGCGCTATGGCGAAGATGGCTACGGCGATGTCACCACCCGTCAAAATATTCAACTGCGTGGCATTCGGATTGAAGATATTCCCGACATTTTTAGCCGATTTGAGCAGGCGGGAATGACTAGTGTCCAGTCGGGTATGGACAATGTTCGCAATATCACAGGTTCACCAGTCGCGGGGATTGATGCTGATGAATTGATCGACACGCGGGGGCTGTGCCGTAAGGTGCAGGACATGATTACCAACAATGGTGAAGGGAATCCCTCTTTTTCTAACCTGCCACGCAAGTTTAATATTGCGATCGCGGGGTGTAGAGATAACTCCGTCCACGCCGAAATTAACGACATCGCCTTTATTCCAGCCTATAAAAACGATGTCTTAGGGTTTAATGTGCTGGTGGGTGGTTTCTTTTCTGCCAAACGCTGCGACGCTGCCATTCCCCTAAACGCATGGGTTGATCCGCGTGATGTGGTCGCTGTGTGCGAAGCAATTTTACTGGTTTATCGCAACCATGGATTACGGGCAAATCGGCAAAAATCCCGTCTAATGTGGCTGATTGATGAATGGGGCGTGGATCGCTTTCGGGCAGAAGTCGAGCAGCAAATGGGTCACACTTTGCAACCAGAAGCCGAGAAAGATGAAATTCTGTGGGCAAAACGGGATCACATTGGCATTCATGCTCAAAAGCAACCCGGCTTGAACTATGTGGGGCTGCATGTGCCAGTGGGTCGTCTGTTTGCATCCGACATGTTTGATTTAGCTCGCATTTCCGAAGTGTATGGCAGCGGCGAAATGCGCCTGACAGTTGAGCAAAATATTTTGATCCCCAATGTGCCTGATTCTAGGATTGCGCCTTTGCTGAAAGAGCCACTGCTGGAGCGGTTTTCCATCAATCCATCGACCTTGGGGCGATCGCTGATTTCCTGCACCGGTGCCCAATTCTGCAACTTTGCACTGGTTGAAACCAAGAATCGCGCCTTGGCACTCACCGCAGACCTAGATGCAGAACTGCATGTTCCCCGCGCAGTGAGAATTCACTGGACGGGATGCCCCAACTCCTGTGGTCAGCCGCAAGTGGCAGACATTGGCTTGATGGGCACCAAAGTTCGCAAAGACGGCAAAACTGTGGATGGCGTAGACCTTTACATGGGTGGCACGGTTGGCAAAGAAGCCAAGCTTGGCACCTGCATCCAAAAGGGGATTCCCTGCGAGGATCTGCTGCCTTTTTTGCGAAATCTACTGATTCAAAACTTTGGTGCCAGTCTTCGTACTGAAACAGCTACGCCGCCCCAATAAAGGTGCGATCGCCCCTGTTTGACTATCCAGGCTGTCCAGTTTGGTTCGCCCCCTAATCCTCACACTTGATTCAACTGTCTCTATCAAATCTCAAAGGAACTCATGACCCATCTTTCAAGACGGAAGTTTATTATCACCGCAGGTGCAACTGCCGCCGGAACTCTGCTTGTTCATGGCTGTAGTAGCTCTACAACTACAACCACATCGGCTTCACCCAGCGCGGCTCCAGCGGTCAACGTGGCGGCGGGCGATACTCCCGAAGTAACAACCGCAACGCTCGGCTTTATTGCCCTAACCGACTCTGCACCTTTAATTGTGGCTCAAGAAAAAGGCTACTTTGCCAAGTACGGCATGAAAGATGTCAAGGTAGTCAAGCAAACCTCTTGGGCAACCACCCGCGACAACCTCTCCACCGGTTCTCAAGGGGGCGGCATTGATGGCGCACATATCTTGACTCCCATGCCCTATCTCATGACCACGGGCAAAATCACGGACGGCAAAGAAATACCCATGTATATCTTGGCTCGGCTAAACCTGGATGGACAAGCAATTTCCATTGCCAATACCTACAAAGACTTGAAAATTGGGTTAGAGAGTACAACTCTTAAATCAGCCTTTGCCAAAGAAAAAGCTGCCGGAAACGCCGTCAAGTGTGCCGTCACCTTCCCTGGTGGAACCCACGATCTGTGGATGCGGTATTGGCTGGCTGCAAACGGCGTTGATCCCAACAAAGATGCATCATTAATTGTGATTCCACCGCCACAAATGGTTTCCAACATGCAAGAAGGGCAAATGGCATCCTTTTGTGTGGGTGAACCTTGGAACGCAAAGCTGGTGAAGGACAATATTGGCTATAGTGCCTTGACAACGGGTGAACTGTGGAACAAACACCCTGAAAAAGCGTTTTCCATGCGGGCGGACTGGGTAGACAAAAATCCTAAAGCGGCAAAAGCCTTGGTGATGGCAGTCATGGAAGCCCAAATGTGGTGCGACAAGGCAGAAAACAAAAAAGAGATGGCAGACATTATTGCCAAGCGGGAATATTTGAAGGTGGATGCAGCCGCGATCGCCGGACGACTTCAAGGCACTATCGACTTTGGCAATGGGCGGGTTGAAGAGAACAGCCCTCATGTCATGAAGTTTTGGCAAGATTTCGCCTCCTACCCGTTTGTCAGCCACGACACCTGGTTTGTCACAGAAGACAAGCGCTGGGGATACTTACCCAGTGATTTAGATACCAAAGCCTTGGTGAAGAAAGTCAACCGTGAAGACATCTGGCGCGATGCTGCCAAAGCGATGAAACTCCCAGAGGCAGAAATTCCCAAGACCGCTTCTCGCGGAGTTGAAACCTTCTTCGATGGCGTTAAGTTTGACCCAGAAAATCCAGAAGCTTATTTGAAGAGCCTCAAGATTACTGCAATGAAAGCATAGGGGCTAAAGAGTCAGCTTTGGGTTGGATACTTAGTCTGCTCAAAGCTCCTCCATTCGCTGCGAAACACTTTCACCCTCATATAACTGACATCTATATCAAGGATAACTTGACCATGGCAACACGCGCAGCCGCTAACGTTCCATCTTCCTTTCTCGCTAATGTGTCGATTTATCTGCAAAAGAATTCCAGAAAATTGATTGCTCCAGTGATTGGTTTCACAGTGGCGCTGTTCGTTTGGCAGGTTTTTTCAACTGTGACGAAGGCATTGCCTGGACCGATCGAAGTCGTTCAACAAACGTGGGATCCGTTTATCATTAGTCCTTTTTTCAAAGAAGGAGATGATAAAGGATTGGGCTGGCAAGCGCTGGCAAGTCTACAACGGGTCGCGATCGGATATACGCTGGCAGCCGTGATTGGAATTGCGGTTGGAGTGCTGATCGGAGCGATTCCGATCGCCTACGAAGCTGTTGATCCCATGTTCCAGATTTTGCGAACCGTGCCGCCGCTTGCCTGGTTGCCGATCGCCCTAGCAATCTTCAAAGACTCTGGACCCGCCGGGATTTTCATTATTTTCATCACCGCGATTTGGCCCATTGTTTATAACACTGCTCTGGGTGTGCAGCAAATGCCTCAAGACTACAAAAACGTGGCGAAAGTGCTGCGTCTCTCTGGCTCAGAGTATTTCTTTAGCATTTTGCTACCGTCCATTGTGCCGTTCATGTTCACCGGGCTGAAGTTGGGGATTGGGTTAGCGTGGTTGGCGATCGTGGCAGCCGAAATGTTACGCGGGGATACGGGCATCGGCTTTTTCATCTGGAATTCCTACAACAGCGGCAGCCTCAGTGAAGTGATTTTGGCACTGTTTTATATCGGGATAATTGGTTTCTTGCTCGATAAACTGATTGGCTATTTTGCCAGCTTCGTGAGTACCGATAAATAAGCGCCTGCATCGGTAAAAAGTTTTCCTCTATACCTCTTTCGTTGATTTCCAGATTTTGTAGGGGCGTAGCATTCGGGCAACATCTTGACGACTCAAGCAAAGACCGACTGCCCAATGTCTACGCCCTTACGCAAGGTGATTCTAGTTCCTCATTCCCCAGAGATATCTATGTCTTTCTTTGTAGAAGTTGATCATGTTGATCGCATTTTTGAATTATCGAATGGCGGTCAATACATTGCCTTGAAGAACATTGAACTAAAAATGCAGCAGGGTGAGTTTGTTTCCTTAGTTGGACATTCTGGCTGCGGCAAATCAACATTGCTCAACATCATGGCAGGACTAGATCGTCCAACTAATGGGGGAGTAGTGCTGGAAGGGCGAGAAGTGACCCAACCGGGACCCGATCGCATGGTGGTGTTTCAAAACTATTCTTTGCTGCCCTGGCTCACCGTGTATCAAAACATCGAACTAGCAGTGAATAAGGTGATGGACACCTTGCCTGTTGCAGAGCGGCAAAGCATTATCGATCATCATATCGATTTGGTCGGGTTGCGAAATGCGATACACAAAAAGCCGAACGAACTATCAGGCGGCATGAAACAGCGGGTCGCGATCGCCCGTGCTTTGGCAATTCGCCCCAAGCTGTTGCTGTTAGATGAACCGTTTGGCGCGTTGGATGCGTTAACTCGTGGCAATCTACAAGATCAGTTAATGCGGATTTGCGAAGAGAGCAAAATTACCTGCGTCATGGTGACCCACGATGTCGATGAAGCGCTGCTGTTGAGCGATCGCATTGTGATGATGACCAACGGACCGGAAGCGCAAATTGGGCAAATTTTGGAGGTGCCCATGCATCACCCGCGCCATCGCTTAGAAGTGGTCAATCATCCCAGCTACTACACTCTGCGGAATGAGATGATTTATTTTCTCAATCAGCAAAAACGGGAGAAAAAGCGCAAATCCAAAAAAGTGGTCGCGATCGCCCGTCACGGCTTGGAAAAAGTCAACCTGAATATTGGCTTTGTGCCGCTGACCGATTGTGCGCCGTTGATGGTGGCAAAAGAAATGGGCTTTTTTGCAAAACATGGACTGGAAGAAGTCACCTTATCCCGTGAGCCAAGCTGGAAGGCAGTTCTAGAAGGTGTGGCTTCCAATCGTTTAGATGCGGCTCAAATGGTGGCGGGAATGCCCTTGGCGATGACGGTTGGGTTTAACAACAATGATCCGTTGCCGATGGTGATTTCTTTAGTGCTGAGCCGCAACGGAAACGCCATCACATTAGATAAAGATATTTACGATCAAGGAGTGCGATCGCTCGAAGATTTTGCCGCCTTAGTCAAACAACCTTCAGATGAGTCGAAATCGCGAACCTTGGGGATTGTTCACGCAACCTCCATGCATAACCTAATGTTGCGCTATTGGTTAGCATCCGGTGGCATTGACCCCGATCAAGATGTCAATCTTGCCGTGATTCCTCCCGCTCAAATGGTGGCTAATCTCCAGTCCAACAACATTGATGGCTATTGTGCTGGAGAACCCTGGAACTCCCGCGCCGTCCATGAGGGGTTAGGGGTCGTCATGGCGACTGATCTAGATATCTGGGCAGGACATCCTGAAAAAGTGCTAGGAGTTCGAGAAGATTGGGTACATCAACATCCTCAAACCAATTTAGCCCTCGTCAAAGCGCTGATGGAAGCCTGCGAATATTGTGACGATCGCCGCAATCGTGAAGAAATTTTGGAACTCCTGTGTAAGCCGGAATATGTTGGCTCCACGCCAGAATATACTCGCCCCGGCTTTATTGATGCCTATAACTATGGCAAAGGTGAAGTGCCCCGCTCTCTATTGAGATTCAATCAGTTCTATGTCGATCTGAGTAATTATCCCAAAAAGATTGAGAGTCTCTGGATTTTGACTCAGCTTGCCCGGTGGGGAATCGCGCCTTTTCCCAAAAACTGGATAGAAGTGTTAGAGCGCACCCACCGTCTTGATGTGTATCGAGAAGCGGCTCAAGAACTCGACTTTCCGATCCCTGAACCCGATCGCCAGCCCTTTGCGCTGTTTGATGAGGTGATTTTTAACCCCGATGATCCGCTGGCTTATCTCAACCAATTTGCGATCGCTCATCCGATTCAAGTTAAGGAAATTAATTTGGATAGCATCACAACGGTAGCTGCTTAGACAAAGCACAAGCCGCTAAGAGCAGTACAACTAAAACAGTCCAAAATTGTGAATGTGAGCTAAACCTGTCCCCTGCTGCTTGCAAACCATCCAACGCCGCCCATTACTCTAGAAAGCACCTATGCAAACCCTCACAACGCCACAATCACCCGATTTGATTCAGCCCACCTCCAAATTTTTGGAAATTGATCAAGTTACTAAGGTCTATCCCTCTGCTCAAGGAGATCATACCGTTTTAGACGGAGTTGATTTAACGGTGAGTGAAGGCGAGTTTATCTGCGTCATTGGGCACTCTGGCTGCGGTAAATCGACATTGCTCAATATGGTGTCTGGCTTTGCCCAACCGACCAGCGGTGAGGTGCGGCTTAAAGGGGAGCGGATTGTGCGACCAGGACCCGATCGCATGGTGGTGTTTCAAAACTATGCGCTGTTGCCCTGGAAAACTGCCTTTGAAAACATTTACATTGCCGTGAATGCAGTGTATCCCGAAAAGTCGAAGCCGGAAAAAGTTGAGATTGTCCAAAAGCACTTAGCAATGGTGGGTCTAGAGGAAGCTGCCCAGAAAAAAACCGGTCAACTGTCGGGTGGCATGAAACAGCGCGTTTCCATCGCTCGCGCCTTATCAATTTGCCCCGAAGTTTTGGTGCTAGATGAGCCGTTTGGCGCATTAGATGCCATTACTCGTGAAGAGTTACAAGAAGAGTTGCTCAAAATTTGGGCAGAGCAGCAGGTAACCGTGATGATGATTACCCATGATATTGATGAAGCGTTGTTCTTAGCCGATCGCATTGTGATGATGACAAATGGACCGGCTGCCAAGATTGGCGAAATTATGGAAGTCCATTTTCCCCATCCGCGCAATCGCACCCAAATGATGGAAGACCCGGCATACTATACCCTCCGCAATCGCGCCTTAGATTTCCTATTTGGACGCTTTGCTCTACACACTGATGAGTAAAACGAGATGTCAAAAAATAAATAGTTTCTAGGCACTGATTGTTTAACGGCGATCGCTAGCGCATATTTTAATCGCTCAAGCACCCACACAGGAGTGTTGTGATGACCTCGGCATTTACCCCATTTCCAAGCCACTTGTCTAACCGAATTCTTTGCTGCTATGTCAATACGACTACTCAAATTCAGAAAGCAAAGATTTTGACCATTCCCAATTGGTTATTTGAGCGAGTGGTTTTCCCCCATCAGCGGCTCTTATTTGAAGCGCTCCCTGATGCGTTTCTCGAGATTCACTCCTGTGCGGCGGCTGGCGAAGCTTTACTTGGCAAAATTCCCTGCTTTCACCTACAAGTTTCTGAGCGATCGCTGGTTATGGCGGGATCATCCATATTGCACGATGACCTTCAGACGGATTCTATGGAATGACAGCAGTGGATTCAACTAAGACTCTGTGTCCTTACTGTGGCGTAGGTTGTGGCTTAGAAGTATTACCTTCTCCTCAATTCGATCAGGCAGGGAGTGGACAGGAACTATCAGGTCAGTCTTGGAAAGTGCGTGGCGATCGCGCCCATCCTTCTAGCCAAGGGATGGTTTGCGTCAAAGGGGCGACAGTTGCCGAAGCATTGAACCGCGATCGCTTGCTGTATCCCATGATTCGCGATTCTTTGAATGACAAATTTCGTCGGGCTTCTTGGGATCAAGCCCTAGAGTTAATCACTGCCCGTATCCAAACCGTTCGCTCCACGCAAGGATCGGATGGAGTGTGTATGTATGGCTCCGGGCAACTGCAAACCGAGGATTACTACATCGCCCAAAAACTGTTGAAAGGCTGTTTAGGCACCAATAATTTTGATTCTAATTCGCGCCTGTGCATGTCTTCTACTGTTGCAGGCTATGTGCAAAGCCTCGGTTCTGATGGACCACCCTGCTGTTATGAAGACCTAGAGTTGACTGATTGCGTCTTTCTAATTGGAACCAATGCCGCAGAATGCCATCCTATTTCCTTTAATCGTCTGCAAAAGCATCACAAGAAAAACCCTCACGTCAAAATGGTGGTGGTTGATCCACGCCGAACCAAAACCGCCGAGGATGCCGATCTACACTTGGCGATTCATCCCGGCACGGATATTGATCTACTGAATGGGATTGCCCATTTGCTGCTTCGTTGGGACTGTGTGGATGCGGATTTTATTGCAAACCATACCGAAGGGTTTTCAGAGTTTCAAGAAGTCATCCAGCACTATTCGCCCGATGTCGTGGCAGAGCGATGTGGCATTTCGATGAGTGACCTTGAAACAGCCGCTCGCTGGTGGGCTGAATCAAACCGCGTCCTCTCTCTCTGGTCAATGGGCGTAAGCCAATCCAGTGAAGGGACTGCCAAGGTGCGCGCGATTATTAACCTGCATTTGATGACGGGGCAGATCGGCAAAGTGGGTGCAGGACCGTTTTCGCTTACAGGACAACCGAATGCGATGGGCGGACGGGAAGCAGGCGGCTTGTGCAACCTGCTTCCCGGTTATCGCCATGTTAAGTTTCTAGAGCAGCGCGCTGAAGTGGAGCAGTTTTGGGGAGTACCAGCGGGGCAGATTTCGTCTAATTGGGGGCGCACTGCTTGGGATATTATCACTGGCTTAGAAACTGATGAGGTTGGGTTGCTGTGGATTGTGGCGACTAATCCAGCCGTGAGTTTGCCAGATTTGGAGCGGGTAAAAGCGGCATTATGGCGATCGCCCTTCACGATTCAGCAAGATGCCTATTACCCAACCGAAACCGCCAAATTTGCTCATGTGTTGTTACCTGCTGCTCAATGGGGCGAAAAAACTGGAACCATGACAAACTCCGAACGAACCGTGACGCTCTGTCAGGCATTTTGTTTGCCACCCGGAGAAGCTCGTCCCGATTGGGAAATTATCGCCGAAGTGGGGTGTCGTCTGGGATTTGCCGATAAGTTTCCGTTTATCAGTTCTGCTGAGGTCTTTGCTGAATATGTACAACTGACGCAAGGGCGGGTTTGTGATATGTCTGGGCTGAGCCACGATCGCTTGCGGCAAGAGGGTCCGCTGCAATGGCCCTGCCCAAAAGAAGAGAGTGGAATAAAAGTGGCTGAAAATCTGGCTCCTATCCCTGATCAGTCCCTCCCCAAGGCTGCCAAACCTGCAAAACGACTGTATACCGATCATCAGTTTTCCTCTGCCGATGGGCGCGCGCGATTTTCGGCAGATCACTCGCGAGGATTAGCCGAACCGCCCGATGCGGCGTATCCATTTGTGCTAACGACGGGCAGGCTTTATGGACATTGGCATACCCAAACGAGAACCGGGCGAATCGAAAAAATTCGACGGATGCATCCCAACCCATTTTTGGAAATTCATCCCCGCGATGCCGCCAAAATTGGCGTGGAAGATCACAGCATCATCGAAGTGCGATCGCGGCGAGGAGTGGCTCGGTTTCCAGCTAAAGTGACGACCGCGATCGCCCCTGGAACAGTGTTTGTGCCGATTCATTGGGGTGAACTTTGGGCAGATCAAGCAGAAGCGAATGCCATGACCCACGAGCGATCGTGCCCCGACTCAAAGCAGCCTGAACTGAAAGCCTGTGCGGTGCAACTAACGCCCATCGCCATTGAATTACCTCAAGCGGACTACACACTTTTTACCAAAACGCTTGAAACCTCTTCGGTATCCTCTACTTTGTAGTCGGTTTGCACCCAGCAGCGATCGCTGTTAGCATCACGTCTATCGGTGCTTTTAACCTTGCTACATAAATAGAAGCCTATAATCAGCATTAGCTACTGATCGAGCCAATTACCCATGGTATTTGTTGCAAAAACGCTGCTAGAAGACGATGCTGATGCAGAGCGCGATCCAATTGTTACTCCCCAATTGCAACACCCGTCAAAGCCTGAAAAGGCAATGTTTATTGTATGCGGACTCGGAAGCATTGGGCAGAACTGTGTGGCAGTGCTGCACCAATATGGAGCCAAGGTCATTGCGATCGAGTTAAATCAAACGATTGATTGGGAGTTGCCTAATTTGGCTGAGTCGGTGGAAACGGTTCACATCGGCGACTGTCGTAAAGCGAATGTGTTGGAGTCCGCAGGGATTCATCACTGTCGCGGTGTTTTACTTGTGACTGATAATGAGCGAACCAATACTGAGGCAGCATTTGCGGCACGATTGCTCAACCCCAATGTGCGGTTGGTTGTGCGATCGTCCAAGCAAAATCTTAATCAACTCCTGAGTAAAAATCTTGGAAGCTTTGTCGCCTTTGAACCGATCGATTTGTCTGCTTCTGCGTTTGCATTTGCCGCCCTTGGGTCAGATGTACCAGGATTTTTTAAACTGGAAGATCAATGGCTGCGGGTGGTGAACCGTGAGATTCGGCAGGACGATCGCTGGCGCGATCGTCGCCAATTAAAAGACTTGACTACTTCATCTCGCCGGGTGCTACTTCATCTGTCCGCCGCCGCTCCATCATCTCAGCAATTTTATAGCTGGGATGCAGACGCTACGCTGATGGCGGGGGATACGGTGGTCTATATCGAACTGCTGGATCGACTGGTTGGCTATAGCCCCCAACTTTCACCAGAATCGCAGCAGCAAATCAAACCCACCACTCAACAGCGGCAGTCCCAAAAAACAAGCGCAGCTTCATCTCAGCGTCGTCGAGTATTTAGACACCTCAGATTCCCCATACTCAATGGCAACATCAAGCAAAAGTTAATTCAGTTTTGGCAATCTACTGCTCAATATCAAACGCGGCGAGTTGCCATCATTTGCGGGCTTGCTGTTTCTGTTTTGTGGTGCTTGGGAATTGTTTTATACCGCTTACATTATCCTCAGATCAGCTTAGCTGAAGCCTTCTACGCTCCAGTCGTTTTGCTTCTAGGAGGCTATGGCGATTTATTTGGAGGGGTGCGATTTGTTTCCGAACCTCCGCCTGCCGAAGAAGTGCCTTGGGGGTTAAGGCTTTTTAGCCTCGGACTCACGCTGGCAGGAACAGCCTTTGTGGGCGTACTGTATGCTCTGCTGACTGAAGCACTGTTGACCGCAAAGTTTCAGTTCAAAAACCGCCCCCCCATTCCCAAGCAGAACCATGTGGTGATTATTGGGCTAGGTCGAGTGGGGCAACGCATAGCCGCCATTCTGCAAGATCTTAAACAACCAGTGGTGGGTATCGATAGCACGGCGCTTGAGTCGAGCATTTTGCCACAAATGCCAATGGTGGTTGGCAATATCAGCGAGGCACTCACCCAGGTGAATTTGGCTCAAGCCCAAACGACAGTGGTGGTGTTGGGTGATGATATGGAAAATTTAGAAATTGGATTAATGGTTCATGCCGCAAATCCTCATAACGAACTAGTCATTCGGACTCAGGATCAGCTTTTCAGCAATAATGTGGCGCAACTATTTCCTTATGCTCAGGTTCTATGCGCTCCTGTACTTTCAGCCGAAGTGTTTGCGGCTGCGGCATATGGCGAGAATATTCTTAGCTTGTTTCATCTTAATCATCAAACCATTTTGGTGACGGAATATACTATTGAACCAGAGGATACGCTGAATGGATTGTTGCTGGCTGAAGTTGCGTATGGGTTTGATGTGGTGCCTGTTTTACATCAACGATCGCAGTCATCTCCCAACCTGTTACCCTCCGATGATGTGCGTTTGGAAGCGGGCGATCGCCTAATTTTACTTGCCAGTACTCAAAGCCTCCAGCGGATTGAGCATGCTGAATTGAAACCACCCGGATGGCAAGTTCAAGTGACCCAAGCTCTCAATCAAGATGCCATTTTTGAGGGTGCCAATGAAATTACGCGCATTTCGGGATGTAGCATCAGTACTGCTCGACAAATCATGATCAGCCTGCCTGCATTAGTACCCACTCCACTTTACAAACATCAAGCTCAGCGACTCATTCGCAATCTTCAAAAGGCGCGAGTTACTGCCCATCTGATGCCTTTGCAAGATGGATTGCCCTCATTGCAAGAATAAATCGCCTATCATTGATGACTGAGTTAATTCAGACTGGCTTTTGCAACAATCGGGATGACAGGATTCGAACCTGCGGCATCCTGCTCCCAAAGCAGGCGCGCTACCAAGCTGCGCTACATCCCGTAAAATTCACCTCCTCAGTATAGCCTGCTTTGTGACTTGATTACAGACGAAACAAGCGAATCACTACTTTTGTGCGTTTATTGATAGCCCTCTGCCTGCAAGGAAAATAAATGAGCGTAGCGTCCCTTGGCTTTTAGCAACTCTTCGTGAGTTCCGGTTTCTAGCACTGTCCCTTTTTCCAGCACTAGAATATGATCTGCCATGCGAACAGTGGAAAAGCGGTGAGAAATCAGAATTGCCATTTGATTTTGAGTCAATGCCCGAAAGCGATCGAAAATTTGGGCTTCGGCTTCCGCATCCATTGCCGAGGTGGGTTCATCTAGCACGAGAATGTCGGCTCCAATCCGCATGAAAGCACGAGAAAGAGCGATTTTTTGCCATTGTCCACCGGAGAGTTCTCGTCCGCCTTTGAACCAGCGACCGAGACGAGTCCAATACCCATCAGTCAGTTCAGCGATCGCGGGATGAGCCATGCCCTTCTCAGCGGCAATCTGCCAGCGATCTTCATCTTGCAATGCGGTGACATCACCTGCCCCAATATTTTCGCCAACGGTAAATTGGTAGCGCACGAAGTTTTGAAAAATCACGCCAATCCGTCGCTGCAAGGTCAACAAATCCCACTCTTCTAAGTCCCGTCCATCCAGCAAAATCCTGCCAGAATCGGGGCTATAGAGACGAGTCAGCAGTTTGATTAACGTGGTTTTACCAGAGCCATTTTCCCCCACGATCGCCAGTTTTTTTCCGGGTTTCAGGTGAAATGACACATCCTGTAGCGCCTGTTTGGGGTTGCCGGGATAGGCAAAGCTGACATTTTCAAATCGCAAACCATCACTTGGCAATGTTCCGCGTGTAGCACTCCCTGCCGAGTCAAAAATTGGCTCCTCTAAAAACTCGTACAGGTTGGACAGATACAGGCTGTCCTCATACATGCCGCTGATGTTGGTTAGCAGGTTAGAGAACGTCGTTTGTCCTTGGCGAAACACGATTAAGTACATGGTGAGTTCGCCTAGAGAAATGCGCCCCGCGATCGCCTCTAGCGCAATCCACACATACGCCAGATAAAATGCCAGCGTACTCAATAAGCCCAATAAATAGCGCCATAGACTGCGGCGAATCGTCAGCGTTTTATCTTCCTGAAATAAGCGTTGAAACGTGGCTTTATAGCGATCGAGCAGCGTGTCGCCCAACTGATAGAGCTTCACTTCCATGGCGCTGCTTTCGTTGGAGATCAGCCATTCCACATAGTTTTGCTCACGGGTTTCAGGGGCGCGCCACTGGAACAACCGAAAGGCTTGGTCGGCAAAACGGGTTTCGGCAACAAACGCCGGAAATGCTGCCACCAGCAGCAAGATCACGACACCCCCCGAAAACCCCAGCAGCAACCCGCCAAAGGTAATCAGCGATAAGCCATCCTGCACTAAGCCAAAACTGCGACCAACTAAACTTAAAGGACGACTAGAGGCTTCTCGCCGAGCGCGCACCATTTTGTCGTAGATGTCTGGGTTTTCAAAGTGCGCCATGTTGAGCGTCAGCGCCTTTTCCATAATCATCACGTTGACCTCTTGCCCCAACAGCATCCGCAATATTGATTGGCACAGCATCAACCCTTGGCGTGAGGCAGTAAACAGCGCAGTGATGACGGCTTCTAGCGCGAGGTACTGCATGACCAGCCAGCGATCGCTCGTGGCTCCGGTTTGGGCTGCCAACACCACACTATCCACAATCAGCTTGCCCACATAGGCGATCGCGGCTGGAAGCAAACCGCTAATCAAGGTGAGAATGGCAAACGCAATGGTTAGGGTGCGATCGCACTGCCAAACCAGTTCGATTGCCTTCACACAATATTGATAGGTAGACAGCGATCGGCGAAACTCTTGCCATCGCCGCCGTAAGAAATGTCTTCGATGATTCATCCTTCTAGAATAGCGATTGCCAGAAATATCTGCGCGGTTGCTCAGGTAATTCTCTTCTAGTGCGGTGCCAGAACCATCGACCATGATTGGACTACTGGTTGCAGGGGCATCGGGATGTTCGGCTGAGACAGAAGAAAAAAGGCTGACATGGCTCCGGTTTGGGTTGCCAGCACTACACTATTTCCGATCGCCTTTCTGATGATGCGCTTGCTAAAACTCAATTAGGGTTGCGATCGCCCGCCTCGGCTTCCAACAAGTCTTGGATCTTTTTCTGTAGGGATTGCAACTTGGTTTGAATAACATCCCAAATGATTTCATTTTCAACCTGAAAATAGGTATGAGCCAAAATATCTCGTAGTCCTGCTATCTTTCCGCCATTCAATTTCAGGAGCGCGATCGCGAACCTCTTGAGGAATGTTTTTACCGCTTCCCCAATGATTTGTAGATTTCTAACAACTGCATCAAAGGTGCGATCGTCAGCTACAAACTGTTCAAAACTCATGCCGTTTGTGTAGCGTAGTACCTTTGCACAAGCAAGCAAAATATCACTTAAATAAAGCTGAAAACTACGCGACACGAATTGCCTCTTGTTCAACTAGGGCAAGAATTTGAGGCTTCAAGGATTTTAAACTGACCAAATCCACCTTTGTGCCGAGTTGATCCTCTATATACAACTTCACATCCATGTAGCGATCAAAGGTAATAGGGGGTTCAAATTCAGCCAAAATATCCACATCACTGTTAAGTGTCGCCTGATCGCGTGCAACTGATCCAAAAAGCATCAGAGACTTTACGCCTAACTCTTTTAAGGAAAGACAATGCTGCTCCAAAATCGCCAGAACTATCTCTCGTTTCATAGTGATTCCTGAACGCCTTTACCAATATTCTGGCATAGTAGAGCCACTCAACCTCAAATCACACTATTGATAGGTAGACAGCGATCGACGAAACTCTTGATGGACTACTCTGTGTTGAAACAAAAGATTGAAGGAATCAGCCCAGTGCCCCGTTTGCTGACGGTGATGGTCGTTGCCTATTTAATCCAGGCGTTGGTCAGCAATCCCGGCTTGCCGTCGCTGCCGATCGCGCTTTACCTCAAAGAAACTCTAAACCTATCTGCCACAGACACCACGCTGATTGGAATCGTGGCGATGCTGCCTTGGACAATCAAACCGGTTTGGGGTGTGATTTGCGATAGTTTTACGGTATTCGGTTCTCAGTTTCGAGCTTACTTTGCTTTGTGCTATGGGTTCGCGGCGATCGCCCTATTGAGTTTAGTGATCGTGCCCACTCCCGGCGTGGCGATGTTGACGATCTCGGCTGTTTTGGTGTCCTGTGGCATTGCTTTTTCAGATGTGGTGACGGATCGGTTGATGGTGATTGAGGGTCGGCGGACTCAGCAAACGGCAATCCTTCAGGCGGCACAATGGACGGCGGTTAGTTTTGGAGCGGCTTTGGCAAGTTGGGCGGGGGGCTGGTTCGCGCAAGGGCGATCGCTGGCATGGGTGGGGGGAGTGACGGTGGGGGTGTTGCTGATCGGGGGTGGTGTCATCTGGTGGGCGCTGCCCAACTCGGCGGAGCCAGCGATCGCGCCATCGCTGCGGCAAACCTTGAAAACGGTGAAGGCTGAGTTCAAAAATCGGCAGATCCTCGCCATTCTGGGCTTCTTGGTGCTGTTGGGGTTTAGTCCTGCTCCGCCGTTTCTCTACTATGCACGGGATACGCTAAAGCTGAGTGAACAAGCGTTGGGCACCTTGGGAGCGGTGAGCGCATTGTCGGGAGGAGTGGGCGCGATCGCCTTTGGGTTTGTGGCGAAACGGTTGCCCCGAAAAAGTTTGCTAGTAGGAGCCGTGGGCATGAATGCGATGTCGGTTTTGGGGCTGCTGCTGGCGCGATCGCCCGAAAGCGCAGTACTGGCATTTGTGCTGATCGGGTTTACGGGAATGCTGGCAACGCTGGGAGTGCTAGAAATTGCGGCGCAGGTTTGCTCAGTAACGGCGGCGGCAACGTCCTTTGCGCTGATTTTATCGGTGAGCAATCTGGCGATGCTGCTGGGAGGGGCGATCGGGGCGTGGCTGTATGATCAGCAGGTTTCCTATGAAAGCCTGGTGCTGCTGGGAGTGTGTTGCACTGGGCTAACGGGGTTCCTGATTCCGTGGCTGAAGTTGGAGGAAACGCCCTAGCCTCTGGATCGCGGTTAGGAGTGGACTGGTGATCACCTGCAACCCGGTCAGCAAGGTATAGCGGAGCGATTCATCTCGCAGGGCTAACTGTGCCGCTTGGGGGAGATGGCGCAGAAAGATCAACAGTGCCCACAGCCGTTGATTTCCCTGCCAATAGGCATAGGCAATCACCATAATCGCCCAACTTTGCTCTTGTTTGTTGTTGCACCGACGGGCGATCGCTAAACCCTGTTTGCCATAGCGCAGCCCCTTCCGCCAATCGCCTAAACTACTCAGGAGGTAGGATGTATTGCAGGTGTCGGCTGCCCTGAGTGAGGCGAATCGGAAATGGTGCGATCGGGCAAGCTCTTCGGCTCTGTCCCAGTGTAGTCTTGCCTGTTCAAATTGTTTCTGCCGCAGTAAAATCACGCCAAGATTACGCTGACTTTGCCATTCCTGATAGGCATCTCCTGACCGCTGTGCCAGTTCTAGGATCTGCTGCAAATTTGACTGTACAGTGAGAGATTTTCCTTGCTGCTGATTGAAAAATGCTTGGTTGAGATGGGTCTGGGTTTCGCAGGATAAGTTCTGCATTTGGCGAGCAATTTGGATAGAGGCTAAAAACAGGGCTTCGCCTTGCTTTTGATCCTGAAGCAATTGGAAATGCACCAGCCCTAAATTGTGTAGATTTGCCCACTGGTAACGCAGATTGTCAGTTGCTTCTGCCAGTGCTAGCCCTTGTTGATGATGAGCGATCGCTTCACTGGCTTTTCCCAGGCTGAAGTAAACGCCACCCATATGATTCAACAATCGACATTGCAACGCCGCATCATCCAGTTGTTGTGCCAATTGCAAGCCTTCCTGGGCATAGCTCAACGCTAACTTGGGTTTATAACAGGCGAAATAGTCATCAGAATGCCCATTGGATAGGCAGCCAAGGCAATCTGCGAGTAACCGTCGATCGTGCTGCTGTCGTGCTAGCGTTAAGGCGGTTTGCGCTTGGATAATGCCATTCTCAAACTGATCCAGGCGGAAATTCACATCAGCCAACCCCAGCAATGCTCGTGCTTTGGCAATTGAATCATCCAATTGCTCTGCCAGTTGTAGCGACCGTTGGTGGTAGTCCGTTGCTTCAGGTAGCCGCCCTCTGAACCTGTGCATCGTTCCCAAGCGATCGCAGCACACCTGATCCGAGGCATCATCTCGCTTGCCGAGTAGCTTGGCATAGAGATCGGTGAGTTCTTGATAGTAACCCCACACTTCTAGCTGTTCATGCAACGGCAGCGATCGCCCAGACTGGTCAGGTTTCGGCGGCTGACTGGCAGGTACGGGCATAGATAATAAGTCTTCGGCTGCTTGCCATGCTGCAAGCTGGCTCAAATGGTGAAAGGCTTCTAGCCAGCCGCGCACCTGATCCAAATGAGTCGCTTGCTTTAGCGGTTGGTAATCTTGTAACCAGTAAAGCGTGGCTTTGATGTTGGCAAGCTGTCGTAGCGAGAGTTTGCGATTGGGGCTGAAGGTCGCAGCAGCAGCGATCTGGCGCACCAGTTCTCCGCTGGCATCAAACCGCAGGTCTGGCAACCCTTGAGCGGTTAATTCGGCAAGTGCGATCGGTTCATGGGTCATTGCGACTCCTCCTCCATCTGGTCGAGATGCTGGAGTGCCACAGAGCGAATCAAGCTATGTTGACGGTAAAGAATGTGCTGTTGATGGTGTTCTCGTTCAATCAGATAGCGGCGTTCCAAGGCACAGAGCGATCGCACCGCAACGGGCGGGGGCAAATCATCCAATAGGCGATACCAGGCAGCAGGTTCCACCGCTCGTCGATAGACTGCCGCCATGACAAGCAATCGATACGAGTCTGGCTCCACTTGACTGAGGCGGTGGAATGCTTGGTCGATGCGGGCATAAACAATATCTTGTAGCTGGGGACGGTGAGAGGCAAGCAGCGACTGATCCGATTTGCCTTCTATCTCCTCTGCCTGTTGTTGCTGCTCCACCGCCAGAAACACCGCCCCAAACTCCGCCCAGTAGGTTTGCACACAGCCATCATAGGGTGTCGCCTGCATCTCTCCGGCAATCACCCGTAGCGCTAAGGGATGCCCTTCATAGACTCGAATCAGCCGTTGCAGCAGCGCTTCCTCTTGGCTTCCTGCAATCACCGCTACGCCCCATTCTGCGAACAGTTGCAATGCCTCAGTATCTTGCAAGCCTAACAACGCTTCTAGATGCGATCGCCCTTCGTATCTACCCTGATACAGCGACGGTGGACGCTCCTGTGAGGTCAAAATGATGCGGCTGGGCATGGTGTCCGCTCGGATCACCTGCTCCAAAAAGCGATCGAATGCCGGATCGGTGAAACTGGTGTTGCCTTGGCGATCGCGGGTCAAAATCTCTTCCATCATATCCAACACTAGCAAGCAAGGCTGCGTTTTCAAATGGGCAACCATCGCGGCAATCAACCTATCTGGATTTTTCTGAAGATCGGGATCTGCGATCGCGGTTGCGCCCAAAATCTCACTGGCGAGATTCTCAAAGTTGGGTAATGTGCGATCGAGGGAAAGAACTTTCTGAACTGGAAAAGCGGGATGCAACTCGCGATCGGTCAGCAATCGCGCCGCCAACGCCGTCTTGCCGATGCCCGTTAGCCCCACCAACATCAACAAACGACAGTTCCCCAATAGACGCTGCACTAGCCCCTCGACTAACGCTTCTCGCCCTACCCATCGCACTTCCATACCGTCGATATTGGGCACTGAGTCACGAGAGTCAAACGTTGGGTTAAGTGAGGTGAAGTTGGGTTGAGGTTCAAGAATTGGGCGCGATCGCCGCTCCAACCCCTCCATCACGTCTTCCTGAAACGTCGGCTTGCGAACCTTGACCCCTAGTAATGCGGTCAATTGTCTGCATAGGTCTGCTCCCTGCGCCTTGATGTAGCTCAGGTCGTACTCCCGCCGCCACTGCAAAATCATGTCTTGATAAGTCAAATCCTGCCATGCCCCTCGAAAGATTAAGCGCTTTGGATTTAGCAGTTCTCCTTCTTGTGCATGAAGTAGGCAATCTACTTGGTCTAATGCTTCCTCTACGTTCATCTGTATTCGATCACCCTAATGTCCTTACCCTTATTTATCCCTTAGCGAGGAAGACTTTTACGTACTTCAAGAAAAATTTGACTCAGCTTTACCGCACCTGCAATTTATCCCATGTATATCAAGATAATTGTACGTCCTAGATAAATTCACTATTTTGCAGCAGACAAGGTGACTCGAAGGTGAAAAGTAAAAGTTTATATGTTTCCTAAGCAGCATTCCTTGAACTATCAGCATTTAATCGAGAAGTTCAGTTCAAAGCAAGAAGCAGGATTTTGGATTAGAAACTACGTGAATACTTACGGCTTTCTGCTAATAGAAGACTTTCAAATCGCATTTCTTGATGTAGAAAAACCTAAGCAACTACTAGATTTTTCTTCTTATATTGGCTCTCCAGTTGCACATAATTTAGGAATGAAAGATTTCGTTTGGGAAATAGGATTAAAGCCTAATTCCTCTTTGATAAAAACTTTTTCTGAGCATTCCATGACTGCTCCTTTACACACTGATTCTCAGTACAGAGATAAACCCGAAAAATACATGGTTTTACTGGCTGTTAAACAAGCTAAATGTGGTGGTGGCGAAACACATCTAGTTGACTTTAAACAGGTTTTACAAGACATGAAATCATCTAAGGAAGGAAAAGGAGTTCTCAAGTTCATTAGTGAAAATCAATTTCCTATTGCTGTTCCGAGTGTTTTCAAAAAAGACTGTCAAGAATCATATATCATGTCCAGATTGATATCAGATAATCCTTTCATTAGATATAGATATGACATCCTAAAAACAGGAATTTCTTTGATAAAAACTAACAATAGTCATGAATTTCACAAAAACCTGGAATTATTCAATAGATTCATTCAAAATAGTTCTCACCGTTTAGGGTTTCAGCTATTAAAAAACAGTCTACTCATTGTAGACAATCATAGAATTCTACACGGTAGATCTTGTTTTTGGGATTCTGAAAGACTACTGCTTCGAGTTCGGCTTAACTAATAAACATTTCAAGAATGGTTAACTAATGCTGAGAAATGAAGAAAATAGAAGAAGTTACTATCTAGAAAAATATTCAAAAGTTGGCGAAGGAGCATGGACTTCAAAAGCTTTATATGATGAAGTAGTAGTAGCTTTATTGACCAAAAAATTTGAGGATATTTCTGGATTTATTGATGTTTTTAATGATATCTGCGGAGACTTTGGAGGAGAAGCCGCATCTGGAAAACTGAAAAGGGCTGCTAATTTATTGGCAACTTATGGAGGGCAAAATCATTTAGCTAGTTGCTGCTTAAAGTTATCAGATGATATTCAATCAAAAAGAATTGTACCAAGCTGTATTTCTCTAGAATATGTTGAGAAAAACTACTCTTCAGAAAAAATTATAGCCTCTAGAGTACAAGAGATTTGCAAGTTCTTAGGTTGCTCTAAGTCTCAGATAGAAGTATTTCTTAAAAAAGCAATCAGTGGAGATACTATCCCAGATAATTGGAGTTCGCAAATCTCGGAGCTTTATGCTAAGAGCTATGAAGAATGGTTCAGTCCAATTTGTGAAAGATTTTTGTTGGATTATCTACCTGCTCGTCAATCATCCTATTGTTCTCCTGGATTGAGAGTTGTTGATTGGAGTTCAGAAGTCTGGCGGTGCTGGCGTTTGATTGATTTTCCTACTCTTATAGATCCCGGTATTTTTAGACCAACACAGTTCTTCGTTTGGCATATTATTCATGATTCTGTCCACATTTGGCAGATGCAAGCGTATGGTAAAAAATGGTCAAATGTTTTAGCGCCGGAAGAGTTTTTATTTCTTGAAGCACAAGCTATGTGTGTAGAACGGCTCTTTCTCAATCTACTTAAGGAACAGAAAATTTCTATTCCAGATTGGTATCCCGCTTGCACGGATTCAGTAATGCTACGTTTACTGATCGGTCTTCTTGAGCGAGAAATTCGGTTGCATCTAGATCTAAAAGTGCATCTTCACAAACAAAGATTTGAAGATTGGTTATCGGATGTTTCGGAGTTGACAAGCCTATCACCAGAATATTTTCAAGGTCTTACTGGAGAATTGCTAGGTATGCCGGGTTTTTGTGCCGCTTATACAATTGTGACTAATAGCTTTGAAGGTATGCCACTTAGTCTCCGTAAAAAAATGTTGAATGAATTTCCAGATATAGATTACTGTGCGCTACTTGATTTCACCCTTATATCTTGACTCTGATTAGAGGGGCATTTGCAACAGTTGAACGCCCACTCCCAGCGAAATTGCTCTCTCTGCTAATTCCTTATCTGCCGTCAGCAGTCGAATATCATGGGTAGCCGCGATCGCGCTTCTTTGCAAACCTAGCATTGAGGGCGATTTTCTTTTTGGGAGAGGCATCGTGGCGGTGAAGGGGCGATCGCTTTTCCTTTAGAAACGGAAAGCATTGGTGTAATCTGTGCAAAGCCCGTATCGCTTCTCATCCGCATGTCCAACTCCATTCAGCAAGAAGCCCAAGCCATCCTAGATATTCTCGCTACTACTGAGTTTCAAGACTGCATTGCACTATCCAAAGAATTTCGTGAACTTCCCATGAGTGCAGGGATTTATGCCGTCAAACACCGTACCCTCAGCATCCTTTACATCGGCAAAACCAGAACTCTCCGCGATCGCTTTCGAGGCGGACACAAGGCACTCCTCTGGGCATTCATCGAAGAACTCCAAGCTACAGATGTCAGAATCACCTTCCATACCTTAGAATTTGACCAGTGGATACGACTATCCTCAGAACTAGAAAGTTTAATCATCCGCGCAATCGATCCACCCTACAACGTCAGAATTTCAGCGAGGGACTAAACCCATGCAAACTCAATTAACGACTGAGCATCTCTCTCCAGAACTCGCTCAACAGTTCCTCGAAGGATTACCCACCTCTATTCGGACAGCCTTAGAATCACGAGCCGAAGCAATGAACTACCCCGTGTGGGCAATCATTGAAATGGCGATCGCTGGCTACCTAGATGACGAAGCACTTTCGTTTGTTGACTGCAAGCCAAAGCTTAATTAGTTATATGTTGCAGCCAAGGAAAGCGATCGCCCTCCCACTAACCTCAACCCCATTGGCATAGCCTGTACAAATTACGTATCGCTCTTCTTTGCAAACCTAGCATTGAGGGCTATTTTCTTTTTGGATGGGGCGATTGTGCTTTGCACAGGCTACACCAGCAGTTTTTGGGGAGAGGGGCGATCATGGCATAATAGCAATATGAATTATGAAAACTTTCTAAGTTAGTTATAGAACCTGTTGCGCTGCGGCTGCTAGAAAAAATCCGCCAGCTTCCACCCGAACAACTTTCGACCGTTGAAGAATTTATCGACTCCTTGCATTCTGGCAGTGGCGATCGCTCATTGCATCTAGCAGTCACAAAATTCTCTGAGCCGATCCTGCAAAATATTTGGGACAATCCTGATGATGCCGAATACGACCAACTTTGAGTTTGGTCAGGTTGTTTTGGTGCCCTTCCCCTTCCCCTTCACCGATCAATCCACAACCAAAAAACGTCCCACAATCGTCATCAGTTCCTCGACTTACCAACAAGAGCGCATTGACTTGATTGTGATTGCTATAACCAGTCAAATCAGTTCGTCGTTGAGATTTGGGGAAGCACTGATCGTTGAGTGGCAAGCTGCCGGGTTACTTAAATCCTCGATCATCAAGCCCATCTTAGCCACGATCGAACAACAACTTGATTATCCGCAGATTGGGAAAACTAAATACAGTTGATGAGCAAACTCTACGCACATTATTGCAAATACTTCTGGGCTAATAGAAACGAGGGACGATTTGTGAGATGAAGGGGCGATCAGCTTTTTGAGAAGAGGGACGATCGCTTTTGGGGAGGGGCGATCAACTTTTGATCGAAGCGCGATCGCGTTTCAAACTCGCCTCATCACTACTACAGGTTTCGATTTATTTAGGCTGAGGCTTCCCTAATATCCATAAATTACCCCAGTAAATACCCTAACTTTATGGATTTCCATGTGGGTATAAAGTTTTCATCAATAAAAGGAAAAACCCAACTTTACCATACCTAAGTTTTTGAGGTCGTGTATCAGAATTGACGACAAGTTCCCTGGCAATTTGCGTAATTATCAGTGCGATCGCACCGAGAGAAAGATAACCCCTGCGATCAACATCGTTCAATCGGGTTCATTCACGTTTGATCAATTCATAAAGGATACCTTCCATGACGGGCAGCGCTACCACCGCTTCGGATCTATTGGCTCAATCTCGTTCTCCCTTAGACATTGGACTGCCATCTAGCAATGAGCTTTTCGGAAAGAACACCTCTCAAAATCCTCTAGAAATTCCTACTTTCACATCGCAAGGTTCAGCCTCGGCACTCGATATCAATCCGCTCAGCCCTGCTCCATTTTCTGCCTTCAACTCCGGCTACTTCACCGTTGGCACTAGCGGACAGGTCGGCGTTGACTATCTATTTGATGGTGGCAGCTACGAGGGCGAACTGGGCATCTTTAGCCTGTCTGGACTGGAACAATTCGACCCTGGTTCCAATGCCTTCATTCAAGAGGTGGTGCGCCGCATTCTCAGCGGCACCACTCAAGGGCATTTGGTGATTGATGACCACACCGATGCTGCCCGGTTTACCGATGAGTCTGGCTGGGAGGGCAACTTCAACGCTGGGGATTATTTGGACGTAAAAACGGTCGCCATGAATCCGGGGGACACCTTCGGCGTGGCGCTATTGCCCAATGGCAGTTTCCGGCAAATCCTTGGCAGTACAGATCTGTGGGGCAATCAGCGTCCTCTATTTTCCTTGGCAACCGCTAACCCAAACCAAGGGTTTCAGTTTGGGCAAATTGCCGATGTGACGGGTAACGGCTCCACCTTTGTGCTGGAAGATTTGAGCTTAGACGGGTATAGCGATCGCGATTACAACGACATGATCTTTCAAGTCAGAGGCGCGATCGGCGTGGCGGCGAATTTGGATGATCTGATTGATCCTGCCAAAGACTGGCGTGGCTCAGAAATAGGTCAAAAGATCATTGGCTATCCCGGCTTTGAGGCAGAAGATGCCGACAAAGATTTTGTATTTCGCGTCACTCCCGAAATGGGCTTTCTTAAAGAGCCAATCAAGATTACAGATGACATTTGGTATCTTGGCGCTGGCATTCCACCCAGCGAATGGAGAATTGTTGCACCCAATAATTTGAAAGCGGCTGATACAACCAACGCTGATAGATTGTGGAGCGGGGGTGGTCTCGGACTGAATCTCAATGGTTCTGGGGTCACTGTAGGAGTTTGGGATGCGGGAGCAGTGCGTAACACCCATCGTGAGTTTGGCTCTCGCGTCACACTCAGCGACGCATCTTCTGGTTTTGATAACCATGCAACCCACGTCGCTGGAACGATTGGAGCAGCAGGTATTGATCCAAACGCTCGTGGTATGGCAAATCAAGCGAACATTCGCAGCTACGATTGGAACTCTGACTTGAGTGAATTAGGCACTGCATCTCAGTTAGGTGTTACTCTTTCCAACCACTCCTATGGTTATTTTGCCGGATGGGATACCCGTGCCGATTGGTCGGGCATTGGTGTGTTGGGCAATGTTGATTCTTGGTTTGGAGATCGCGGTCGCTTTACGGAGGCAGAGAGTTTTGGTAAGTACAACACTTTCTCTCGTGACCTTGATCAGGTTCTCTCAATGAATCCAAACCTGTTAAGTATCTGGGCTGCTGGAAATGATCGGGGTGGTCGCTTCACAAATACTCGTCAAGACAACACTTACATCACCTATTTCTCGCAAAATCCTGGTATTTCTAGCTGGCAAGGTTCAGGCTACTACAAAGTTCCAAACAGCGGTTCAACCTTTTCTCCCAGTCAAGATGGTGGATCGACAGGCTACGATACATTGCAAGGCGGAGGACAAACTGCCAAAAATACTCTGGTTGTGGGTGCTATTAGCCCAATCACCGCTGATCCATACAGCAAGAGTGATGTGAAAATGTCAGTTTTCTCCAACTGGGGTTTGACCGATGATGGACGACTAAAAGTAGATGTTGTTGCTGATGGTGTAGGCGTTTACTCAACACTGGCGACAACTAATAATTCTTATGCAAGTTACAGTGGCACTTCAATGGCAGCGCCAAATGTGACAGGCACGGCGGCATTGCTGACTCAGCACTACAAGAACTTGTATGGCAAGAATCCCAGCAGTGCGACCTTGAAAGCTACGATTATCCACACAACACTTGATGCTGGGAATGTGGGTCCCGATCCTACCTACGGTTGGGGTGTTGTTGATGGAGCCGCTGCTGCTGTCTTCCTCAACAATGCCAAGCAAGCAAGCAAGGCAAAGCTATTTGAGGCAACCTATGGAGGTGCTATGCAGACTTATCAAGTAACCTCTAATGGCAGCGAACCATTGAAGGCAACTATTGTTTGGACTGATCCTCCAGGCAATGCTCATGGCTATGGCTTGGACGAAACAACTCGTACTCTGGTCAATGATCTCGACATTTGGGTTACTGCACCCAATGGCAGCATTCTCCGCCCTTGGACGCTCAATCCATCCAACCCTTCTGCTCCTGCGGTTCGGATCATCAAAAACTCGGTTGATAACATTGAGCAAGTTTTAGTCGATAACCCATTGCCAGGAAACTACACAATTCATGTTGGTCACTCTGGCAACTCCTTCACCCAACCCTACTCTTTACTCGTTAGTGGTCTTGGTCAGATTAACAGTCCTGTAACGGTCACTGTTCCAGCAAATAATTCCTTTTTTGACTCTGGAATTAATATCAATGTTGGTGAGCAAATGAAAGTTTCAGCCAGTGGCTCTGTCACCTATGGTTATGAGGGAACATTGAACGCTACGCCTTCCGTTTATGCTGACGGCGAAAGGTATGTTAATGGCTCTTTTGGAGTAGGCAAGAAAATTGATCCTAACGCTACTGTTCCAGGTTCGATTGGAGCCTTGATCGGCAAGATTGGTATCAATGGTGTTCCTTTCTTAATTGGGGCAAACAATCAAATCCAAGCTGCTACGTCTGGGCGACTATATCTTGCTACGAATGATGTCCCAGGATACTACAGTGACAACTCTGGACAATTCACCGTTCGCGTTACCCTATCTTGATAAGGACAGGTTGTCATTGAGTAATCTCAATCCGTCCAGGAGTAGCTGAATCAATCTAGTGCGATCGCCCTCTTTGCAAACCCAGCATTGAGGGCGATTTTCTTTTGGGGAGGGGCAATCTGTAGGGTGAGCGGCGATCGCGTTTTGTTTGAGGGCGATCGCGTTTGGGTGTGAGGGGCGATCGCTTTACTCAAAGGGGCGATCTCTTTTCTTTAGGAGGGGGGCGATCGCGTTTTGTTTGAGGGCGATCTGTGGGGTGAAAGGGCGATCTCTTTTCTTTAAAGAAGCGGCAGTTTTAGAGGGGCGATCGGCTTTTTGTTGGGAGGGGCGATCTCTTTCTGGTTGGAGGAGCGATCGGCTTTTGGGGGAGGGGCGATCGCTATTTTCACTTAATGTCATCCGCGATCGTAGGAAGACTAAAATGGGTATAAACTTTAGAAAGACCAACTCAGGAGACGAAGATATTCCAACTCAAGCGCAAGTTTTTCAATGCTTTACTCTTTGCTGCTGGCTAACCAGACTGTATACTCCAATTCAGCTAGTACGGCTTGATCAACGTAATGCAACCGTCTACATATTGGCAGGTGAAGATCTGGAGTTTGAAATTCAACCCGATGGTAGGTGGATGGAAGGATGAACAAACCTAACTTTCAAGCAATGACCAAGAAAGAACTTCGTACCTATGTGTTAGCGCATCGAGATGATCAAGATGCCTTTCATGCCTTCACCGATCGTCTCAGTGCCCAACCTGGACGAATCTTACATCCACCCCTAAACTCACCTGAAGACATGGAGAATTATCCTGACATTGTTCAGAAAGTTCAAAATGATTCTGGAAAGCAAACTTGATTTATTTTTGAAATAGAACTGATGAAAGTGCGATCGCCCTCTTTGCAAACCCAGCATTGAGGGCGATTTTCTTTGGGAGAGGGGCGATGTGAAGGGTAGGGGCGATCGCTTTTTGTTGGGAGGGGCGATCGGCTTTTGGGGAGGGGCGATCGCTTTTCTTGGGGGAAGGGGGCGATCGGTTTATGATGGATACAAATCACTCTGTTGTGTATGAACACCAAACTGGTAGAGTCCCTAGCCCTCGCAATTCAGGCACTTTCAGATCAAGAGCGATCGCTCCTAGAGCAAAAGCTATTTTTTGATTCATCAGAACCCGCCACTCAGAGCCTAATGCAGCTTGCCGCAATTGGAGGAGGATTTGATTTTCTCCAGGATGAACCTGATCTCTACACCGCAGAAGACGGAGAAGCGATCGCATGACCCTCAGCAAAGGCGATGTTGTTCTCGTCCCCTTTCCCTGCACCGATCTCAGCCAAACTAAACTCAGACCCGCGATCGTGCTTTGGGCAGAATCCAACGGAAACGACGTTACTCTTTGCTTCGTCTCTTCCCAGAACTTGGACTCTCTCCAAACTGGAGAGATCTTGCTTGATCCCTCAGAACCAGAATTTGCAGCCACTAAACTTAAGCAGCCATCAAAAATTCGAGTTGCCCGGATTGTGACTCTAGAGCGCCGCCTGATTACCAGACGTTTGGGGCATTTGGAAATTCACTAACCTCCAGCAATTAAACACACAGTTGATCCAAGTCTTTCAGCTATCCTGACCAATCGCCCTCTTTGCAAACCCAGCATTGAGGGCGATTTTCTTTTGGGGAGGGGCAATCTATGGGAGAAGGAGCGATCGCTTTTAGGCGAGGGGCGATCGCGTCTCACCAGATATAATCGAGTTGGTTGGCGATCGCCAATTCTATAAACTTCAACCTAAAGTCATGAAAATTAGAGTGAGTAAACAAGGTGCCCTGATTCCTATTGAGCTTCTGAACGGTGCAGAAGAACTAGAAATTCAGCAACAGGGCGATCGCATTATTCTTCTACCAATCTTCAAAACAGATCCAATTTTAGATCTCGGCAGCAATCCAATAAACTGTGATGCGAGTGATGCTTCCGAAAATCATGACCAATACTTGTACAGATCCCTTTAATGCTCCCTGTATTTCTCGACACAAGCTATATCCTGGCACTCAATCTCAGCAACGATCAACATCACACTCAAGCACGGCAGCATTGGCAAACGCTCACCCTTGCGTTGCCATTGTTCGTAACAACTTCTTACGTGTTTGATGAAGCCATCACATTTTTCAAAAGCCGCGATCGGCACACCAAAGCACTTGAGATCGGCACACAGTTACTAACCAGTCCTTCCGTTCAACTCGTTCAGGTTGAGCGTGATCTCTTTCAGGAAGGCTGGGAATATCTCAAGCAACGCCCAGACAAAACTTACTCGTTAACAGATTGCATTTCTTTTAAGGTCATGGAGCAAATGAAAATTATTACTGCTCTCACCTTTGATCATCACTTTACGCAAGCAGGCTTTGATACGCAACCAAGATGATTTCGACTTCCTCCTTTATAAACCCAGCATTGAGGGCGATTTTCTTTTGGGGAAGGGCGATCGGCTTTGGGAGAGGGGCAATCGGCTTTGGAAGAGGGGCGATCGCGTTTTTGGGAGGGGGCGATCGGCTTTTTCAAGTACAGCGGTGCCAAAGATCATGTTACTTTGGGAGGAATTCTGTGCAGCGGTGCGAACTATGAAACAAACAACCGTTCAACTTCCAGAACAGATTAATCATTTGTTGAGTCAACTCGCTCAAGCCACTGGGCGATCGCAAATAGAACTGATCCAAGAAGCAATCGAACAATACCTCATTCGCCAAACGCGATCGCTTCCCCGCAGCATTAGTATGGGTTCAAGTGGAGTAGACAATTTAAGTGGAGTAGACAATTTATCAGAAAGGGATGAAGAACTCCTATGGCAAGAGAGTAAGCTATCCTAGCTGATACAAGCGGCATCATTGCTCTTCTTGATCGAGATGATCGACATCACACCGCAGCTATTCAAATTATCCAAACTGCAACTATTCTGATCCCATCCACCGTTCTACCAGAAGTTGACTATTTAGTCAGCAAGTATCTTGGTGAACCAGTTGCTAGGGCATTCTTAGAGGATCTCATTGCAGGCTGCTTTACTTACCTGAACATTGAGCTTGAAGATATTCAGCAGGCAGTAGAAAGAATGACGCAATACAATGACGTTCCCCTTGGATTAGTCGATGCCAGCCTAATTGCTGTAGCAGAACGTTATCAAATTCAGCGAATTCTCACGCTAGATCGTAGACATTTCAGTCTAATCAAACCCAAAAAACTACGTTATTTGGAACTCTTACCCTAGAGATCGCACTCCACTACCCTCAACCCCGTTGGCGTAGCCTGTACGTTCGCGTAGCGGCTCTGCAAGAGCTAGTACGATAAACCCAGCATTGAGGGCGATTTTCTTTTGGGGAGATGAGATCTATGGGAGAGGGGCGATCTCGTTTTGTTTGGGAGAGGGCGATCTACTTTTGGGGAGGAGCGATCGCTTTTTTGGGAAGGGGCGATGTGAAGGGTAGGGGCGATCGCTGTTTTCACCCAATGTCATCTGCGATCGTCCCTTTGACCCCGCTATACCTTTGCCATAATTGAGATACACTAATCCGGGAGATTACGGCATGGTCACTACTTCTGAGAACACAGTGGGTAAAGCTCTAACAACATTAACGATTACGAACCGTGCAGACGAATCAGCCGCCGCACGAGGCGAGGGTTTATTTCAACAGACCAAATTCGATCAATCACTTTGCAGAAAGTCTTAGTTGATACAGGCGCAACCACTCTATGTTTACCCAAAGATGCGATCGCTCAACTTGGACTGGATTTACTCAAAGAAGTGGATGTATCCACAGCCACAGGCTTGAGTACAGCACGAATGTTTCAGGATGCAAAGATTTCTCTATGTGGGCGGGAAGGCACTTTTGAATGTTTAGAGTTACCGGGAGGTCGCAATCCCTTGATTGGAGTGATTCCCCTAGAGGCATTGGGGTTGGAGTTGGATTTACAGAATCAAGCCTTGAAAGTATTGCCATCAGAATCGTTTGATACTTATCTGACGATTCTCTAGAGCGATCGCCCTCCTACTTTCGTTGATAATGACCAGGGAGTGCGATTGCTCACCCCTAGGATCGCCAGTCTAATCACCGCTTCAGTTACAGTGATAGAACAAACATAATCGTTTCAGAGGAATGATTGATGAAGTGGCGTGTCATTCTTGAGCCTGATCCAGAAACAGGAGACTGGGCAGTCTGGTGTCCAGAACTACCCGGTTGCACCTCAGCCGGAGAAACCGAAGACGAAGCCCTCAGAAATATTCAAGACGCGATCGCCCTCTACATTGAACCGACCCCAATGAAGCTACTCTCTGGCGCAATTATTCGAGAGGTCGTGGTGGGATGAGTCGCCTCCGACGCATGAACGCTGACGAAGTTGAGCGCATTCTGAAAAACTACGAATTTGAATTGATTTCTCAGAAAGGTAGTCATCGCAAATGGCGAAACTCTGACCAAGAGATTCAGGTGATTGTGCCCTATCACAAAGGTCGTGATTTACCCATCGGCACTCTTCGCAGCATCCTAATCACCGCTAACATTCCTGAAAGTGAATGGAAAACTGAATAAGCTGGGTCTCTTCTAAGACAACTTGATGATCGCCCTCTTTGCAAATCCAGCATTGAGGATGATGATCGGTGGAGTGGAGGGGCGATCGGCGTTTGGGGCGTGGGGCGATCGCTACAATAGCGACTTTTAAGCGTTGAGGTTATTCACTTCGTTATTGCTTACTTGCGCGAAAGATTCTGCCGTTGAGATGCATAATCTGCCGCTCTGATATAGTCACCGATCGCGAAACAAGCCACTTTGAGATTGCCTAATACCTGCTCTTCAACCCGAAGATCATTCATCAACCGAGCGATTTCAAGGCGTTGTTCATAGTAGCGGATGGCACTGAGATAGTCTCCTAATGCGTCATAAGCAACCCCAATACTTCCTAAAGCTTGTTCTTTGCCCCGCAAATCATCCAGTTTGCGGGTCGCATCCAATCGCTGTTCGCCGCACTTAATCGAGCGGGGATAGTCTTCCATTGCATAATAGGCATTCCCCAAATTCCTCAAGATTTGGGCTTCCATACGGCTATCGCATAACAACCTTGCTAGGGCTAATCGCTGTTGATAATAGTCGATCGCGCCTGCATAATCTCCTAATGCATAGCAAGCATTCCCTAGATTTTTGAGAATTTGCTCTTCTATTGGCTGCGCCCCCAGTTCACGGGCAATGATCAGACTTTGCTTTTCATAAGAAATTGCTTGCTCATATTGGCTGACCGCTTTGTATGCCAATCCTAAATTATTCAGGGCTGCCATTTCACCAGAGCGATCGCTCACCTCTTTTGCTAATGCCAGACTTTGAAGCTGATACTCAATTGCCTTAGCAGGGTCTTTGAGATGACGATAGGCATTACCAAGGGTACTCAACACAACAACGGCACTGGGGCGATCGCAGGTATAGTGAGCCAAAACCAAGGCAGACTGTGAATATTCGATCGCCTTACTGTAATGCTTTAGGCTATAGAACGTTAAACCAATATTGCCCAGCGATCGTCCCTGCCCCAAATCATCCTGAGTCGCATGATAGAGGGAGTAGGCTTGCTTAAAAAGATCCAACGCGGCTTCGTATTGTCCAGCCTGATAATTTTCGCTTCCTAAGCCTAAAAGCCGATTTGCCATGTTTTGGGAAGTCTCAGTCGGTTGAAAAGTCTCGCCTTCAGCCGATTTGCCGACAATAGACTGCCTATCGCTCGTCGGAATCAGAGTGTCTCGTAAAAAATTAGAATTAGCAGAGTCATCTAGGGGAACACCAGGGACTCGGTCGTAGTCTTCATCAACGTATCTGAATCTATTTTCCATCGCTTGGTGCCTCCCATTTCATGCTGGCTCAGATTGCCTGTGTAGTAGAGACTCCCTGACTTAAATCAGCCTAACTTGCTTGACTCAAGAAAGTATTCGGTGATTTCTAGGCTTTTCGCAAAAGATTCGCTGTTCTTGAGCCAGTATATTTAACGACTTTTATCAATTTAGGGACTACTAGCCAGTTTGCTAACTGCACTAGCAGGTCCTACCACGGAAATATAAGGCTTCATAAGGTAGTGCAGAGCAACTCCTTGAGCCTGCTCTGCCGTAATATTGGCGATTTGTTGCTGAAAAGTCTGATCAAACTCAATGCCTAAACCCAAGGTTTCGTACCAGCCAAACGTTTGGGCAATCTGTGCATTGGTTTGTTTTCCTAATGCATATTGTCCTAACATCTTATTTTTAGCGGCTTGTAACTCGTCTGCCGAGAGGGGGATGACCCCCAATCGGTCAATTTCCGATCGCAACCCGTCTAATCCGATCTCAGTATTTTCCGCTGCCGTTCCCATATACGCGACAAATTGGGCAGTCTCTAGCCGCGTAGTGTAGAACGCAGACACTTCGTAAGCTAAGCCGCGTTTTTCCCGCAGTTCTACAAACAGCCGACTGGATAGTCCATTGCCTAGGTGGGTGTTCAGCAACTTGAGTGCCGCATAATCGGGATGAGAGGGAGAAGGGGAGCCTTGAGAAACGGTTGGCGATGATGGACTAATGACAGCAGGGGCGCGGTAGCCCAACATTAAGATCGATTGTTGCGTGTCTTGCGCGGTTGTTTGATAGATGGGGTTTCCTAAAATGGGTGGAGAACTGAGGATTGGCAGTGGTTGATCGGGGCTGCGCCAATCGCCTAGGACGGATTCAATTAGGGAAACGGCAACTTCTGGCTGAATGCGACCTGACACGCTGATGATCAGGTTATCGGGGCGAAAAAAAGTATGGTGATGAGCCAATAAATCGGTTTGGTTGAGTTGAGAAACGGTTTCTTCGGTGCCTAAGCCGGATAAAGCATAGGGATGATCTCCATACATGCTGCGTCGGAGTTGGTCATAGGCAACGGTGAACGGCTGCTCTTGCTGAGAACGAATTGCCTGTAGGGTTAAGCGGCGCTCTAGTTCCAGTTCTTTCTGAGGAAAGGTGGGCGATCGCAGCAACTCTCCCGCCAAAATCAGCATTTCCTTAAAGTCGGCTGAAACGGCTTTCAAGCTGAGTAAAAAGTAGTCTGTAGTCGCATCAGTTCCCAAACTGGCACCCACCGATTCCACCTGTTCAGCAATTTCTAAGGAAGAGAGCGTTTGGGTTCCTTTCGTCAGCACGGCAGAAATTAAATGGGAGAGTCCAGCTTGGTTGGGTTGCTCCCAGCGACTCCCTGCCCGCAGAAAAAAACGCGCCGCAATAATATCGGCAGTGGGATTCTCAGCAACTAGCACCACAATTCCATTACTTAAAACGGTGCGATGGATCAGGGAAGCAGGTTGAGCAGCGGTTGTGCGAACTATCACAGAAAATTCCTTTAGATAAGGGCTAAATGTTCCGGTTATAAAATCAAACGTGGGAGCCGCAAGCTTAGAATGGTGCCTTTGGAGGAAGTGAGTATGCGATCGGCTGATGGATATTCAGCAACGCCTCCATCGCCCAAGCCTATCTTTGATTGCAGCCTATGACATCGGTTTTACAAGGGTGACTGCGTAATGATAGGGAGACAAATATTGGGCAGCTAGGCGTTGCAGGTCTGCGGGCTGAAGCGCTTGAATTCGCTGAGGGTAGGTGCAAACAATTTCGGGATGGACAATCATGCTGTAGTAACCGTAAAGTCCGGCGAGTTGACTAGGAGTTTCGGTAGAAAAGGCATAGTCATTGCAGAGGAGGCGTTTGCAGCGATCGAGTTCCGCTTCCGGGATCGGAACGGATGCCAATTCTGAGAGGCGATCGCAAATGATTGCTTCTACCCGTGCTAAATTTTCTGCCTCCAGCCATGCAGTAATTGTAAACAAGCCAGATTCTCGCTGCACAGAAAATCCACTGCTAATCGCCTGCACTAAGTTGCGTTGTTCTCGCAGTTCCCATATCAGCCGAGAGGTGCGCCCTTCTGCCAACAGCACCGATAGAAGATCTAGCCCATAGGCAGCATTCACCTGGTCATCCAAACTTTGGACGGATGAATCCATGCCGGGTCCTAGCCATGCCATCATCAGCCGTGCTTGCTCAATCCGGGGCATCAGTAATTCTTTACGCCGAATTTGCGTGATGGGAGGTTCTGCTTCAGAAAAATGCTGAGGACAGGTTGCCCGGTCTGAAAAATTGTGAAAGGTGCGATCGACCAAGTTCAGGGCAGCATCTTGACTCACGTCCCCCACGACGACAACGGTCAAGTTTTCGGGTTGGTAATAGGTGCGGTGAAAGGCGCGCATTTCATCGGGCGATCGCGCCATCAATGTTTCTTCGTTCCCTAAAATCGGTCGGCCATAAGGATGACGTTGATACACCGTTTCAGAAAGCACTTGAAAGGCTACACAGTCTGGATTGTCGTAGGACTGGCGAATTTCTTCTAAAACAACATCCCGCTCTCGGTCAAATTCCTCATCGGGAATTGCCGCATTCAACAAAATATCTGCCAGGTATGGCAAGGTGTCTTCAAGATGTTGAGCAGCGGTGGTGATGAAGTAGTGAGCATAATCGTAGCTGGTTGCGGCATTGGTAATGCCGCCCCGATGTTCTACTTCGCGATCAAACCTGCCTGGGGCAATTTTTGTGGTGCCCTTAAAAATCATGTGTTCTAAAAAGTGCGCCATGCCCGACCATTCATCAGGTTCTAAGACTGAACCCGCCTTAATCCACACATCTACTGCTGCAACAGGCATTGCAGGGGTGTGTTGATGAATTACCGTCAACCCGTTATCCAGCCGGATAATGCTTGCGGGAAACGGCTCAGCTTTTAACAGAACGTTGGTCAATTTTTAATCCTGAAGCGCATTAGAGCTATCATAGCGCCGCCTTGGATCAAGTAACGGCAATGCTTAAGGTCTGCTTAATGTATTGGGATGGCGAAGAAGTGAAGAGTTCGGAGTGGTGGAAGTTTTGAGTTTTGAGTTTTGCCTTAGTAACGAATTCTGGGATCGATATAGGCGTTGATGATATCGGTGAGGATGCTGGACAGGGCGACGATCGCGGCGAAGAACACGACGATCCCTTGGACGGTGGGATAATCGCGCTGGGCGATCGCCCGATACAGCCGATTTGCCAGCCCAGGCCAAGAGAAAGTGACTTCTGTGAGAATTGCGCCGCCTAACAACGCGGAAAAAGTAAGGCCCAAAATGGTGATCACTGGAATCAATGCATTTTTGAGCGCGTGGGAGACTAAAATGCGAGACTCTGGAATGCCCCTAGCTCTGGCTGCTTCGATGTAGTCTGCCTTGAGGGTTTGCTGTAAATTGACTCGCACGATGCGTTCAAAAATGCCGCTAATCAAAATCCCCAAGGTGAAGCAGGGCAACGCCAGATAGTATAGAGTCGTGAAAAACTGACTTAGATTCGCGTGAACCAAGCTGTCCAAAAGGTACAAGCCTGTAGGTCCATCGGGTGCGGAAATCGTTACCGGAAAGCGAGTGCCCAAGGGAAACCAGTTCAACTGCACGGCAAAGATCAATTGCAGCACCATTCCCAGCCAAAACATGGGGATAGAGTAAGTGAGAATGCCAAACAGTCTGCCCCCCAAGTCTAGGGATGTATTGGGGCGAGAAGCGGTGCTTATGCCAACGGAAACGCCGACTAACAGGGCGATCGCTAAGCTACAGAGCGCCAACTCCACGGTTGCCGGGAAAAACTTTTGGATGATTCCCCAAACGGATTGCCCCTGAGTGGTGAGAGAGTTCCCTAAATCGAGCCGCAGCAACGAACCCAAATAACCTAGATATTGCATCCATAACGGCTGCCCCAAGCCTAGCTGCTGGCGCAGTTCATCTTTGGCAGCTTGGGGTGCCCGTGGTCCTAACAGTGCATCGACCGGATCGCCAGGTGTTGCCCGCATCAGCAAAAATACTAGGGTTGCAATGAGCCACAGCATCAGCGGAGCTAGCAGCAAGCGAGTCAAAATGTAGTAGCGCAGGGAGCTAGAGCGAGACATAGACTAGAGTTTAGGATTTGAAAGCTATGTGATACTTTACTGCACTCCGTCCTAACTAGACTTGAGCGTCAAGAACTTTTCCATGGCGGCGATCATTTGGGGTGGCCAACGGCGATTTTTTGTCAGCCATTCGATGTTTTTGTAGCGAGAATCTACGCCCACGGCGGCGACCCATTCGCTTTCGGCTTCTCCCTGTTTGCCTTGCGCCCAGAGTGCGGCGGTTAAGGCGGCGCGCATGTCGGCAAACTTAGGATACTTGCGTACCAGGTTTCGCATGATGCGAATTGCTTCGTCGGTTTGCTCGGTTTGGTACAGGGCGAGGGCATAGTTGGCACGGGCAAAGGCATAGTCTGGAGCGAGATCACAGGCTTGCTTAAAGTCGGCGATCGCGGCTTGCCACTGTCCCAAACCTGCTTCTGCATTCCCGCGATTATTAAACGCCAGCGGATCTTTCGGGTCTAGCTCCAGCACATGATTATAGTCAGCGATCGCCTGATCCCACTTACCCAAGCCTTCCAGCGCTGCCCCCCGATTCAAGTACGGATCAGGTGCAGCAGGTGCCAGTTCAATCGATTTATCGTAGTCCGCGATCGCGTCCTCTAGCTTATTTTGGCTCACCCGCGCATTGCCCCGATTGCTCCAAACCGCAGGATTTTGAGGAAAGCGATCCAGCATTTGTGTCCAGTAGGTTTCCGCTGTCGCAAAATCTCCCTGATTCGTGGCATCTAGCGCCTTTTGATAAAGCGCATCCAAATCTTGCATCAAATCTACTACAGAAGGCTCCACAATTTTGGAAGGCACACTGGAGGACACACTGGAGGGTGCAGGAGGTGCCAAAAAATCTTGGGGCGCAGCGAATGCAGAGGGTACTGACCAGGCAGTCATAACGACTACAAACAGACTGAGGCAAGCGGCGAACAGGCGAATCATAACGTTTTGAGTTTTGAGTTTTGAGTTTTGAGTTTGAGTTTTGAGTTTTGAGTTTTTGACCTCTAGCCTCTAGCCTTTCTAGTCTAAAGGATTGAAAGCTGGGAATCGGGGGGAGTGTAGCCGAGATGCTTCCAGGCGGCAGCGGTGGCGATGCGTCCGCGAGGGGTGCGGTTGAGGTAGCCGATTTGCAGCAAATAGGGTTCATAGACTTCTTCGATGGTTTGGGCATCTTCGCCAGTGGCAGCGGCGATCGTTTCTAAGCCAACGGGACCGCCGTTGAAGTTTTCAATCATCACGGTTAGCAGTCGGCGATCAGTCCAATCTAAACCCAGCGGATCGATGTTGTAGCGCTCTAGGGCTTCGGCGGCGATCGCTTCTGTCAATTCACCCAACTCTTTAACTTGCACATAGTCTCGCACTCGTTTGAGCAAGCGGTTAGCGATTCGAGGTGTGCCCCGCGATCGTCGGGCAATTTCGGTTGCGCCTTCATCGGTCACGGGCATCTTCAAAATACCAGCCGTTCGCAGCACGATTTGCAGCAGTTCATCCAGTTCGTAGAAGCGTAGCCGCTGGATTAACCCAAAGCGATCGCGCAAAGGGGAAGTGAGCGCCCCAACGCGGGTGGTCGCTCCAACTAAGGTGAAGTGTTTCAGGGGCAGCGATCGCGTCCGAGCGCTAGATCCCTTGCCCAACGTAACATCTAGCCGAAAATCTTCCATCGCTGCATAGAGAATTTCCTCAGTCACCTTGGGCAATCGATGAATTTCATCAATAAACAACACATCCCCTGGCTGTAACCCCATCAGCAATCCCGCAATATCTCGCGGACGCTCCAACGCCGGAGCCGTCGTCATCTTGCAGCCTACGCCCATCTCCTCTGCCAAAATTAGGGAAAGGGTGGTTTTTCCTAAACCGGGCGGTCCGTACAGCAGCAAATGATCCAGGGTTTCCTGCCGGACTTTGGCAGCCTGGATCGCAATATCCAGCACTTCTTTCAAATCTTTTTGCCCAATATATTCCGATAAACGGCGAGGACGTAGGCGTTCTTCTTGTTGGCTACGTTCTTCTGGTTTCGCCTCCGGTTCTAATAGCGGTTCTTTAGCACTAGAAGGTAGCGATTTGCCGTTTGTCGGACTCTGTTTACCAGGTGTTTTTTTGGGCATTCCATCGGCAAACAAACCCGGTTGCGATAAATCGTCGGGTTCAGCAGGCTGTGGATTGGAGGAAATGATTGCCATTGGAGGGGCGAGAGGTGAGGGGCGAGAGGTTTAGATATTAAGGCGGATTTTAGGCATAGCACTGTTTAGATCACAGGGGTCTTACTGGTATTTTTAGGGAAGTAGATGGATGGATAGACTCAGCACTCGGTCAGCGGTAGCCAAGTTTACGCCACAGTTTGCTAGTACGAATGCTTTTGTTTATCATACCTAGGATTTGGAAAGATCATGGTGGAGTCTAGGTTTACAGTTCCAGAGAAGGTGACGTTTGAGCAGGCGATCGCCCTCAGTCAAGCGTTAACCGATCAAATGGCGCAGGGCGCGATCGCGGATGATTCGCTCGAACAAGCGATCACAGCGTTAGTTACTAGCGAAAATGGCGCGCGTGGTTTTTTTGTCACCTATCTCAGCGATGAGCGCCCAGTTGCCGATCCGCCCTCTACTGCTGTAATTTCTGCACTAAAGACGGCTCCGGCGATCGTGGCACCGCTAATGGTAAAAAACTTGGCAATGTCTACATCAATGGCGATCGCCCATCGTCGCAATCAGGATGAGACACTGGCGCAAGGTTCAGATCGAGTGAAGGCGCGATCGATGTATATTCTGCAAGCAATCCAATCTGACGAAACTAAGGCTCAAATCCAGGCGCTGATCACCAGCATTGATACTCAGGCTGGAGATTACACAACCTTTCTCAAACGGTGGGGCTACGACTCAAAGCAACAGCAGGCAATCCGACAGGTGTTTGAATCACTCAAATAAAGTTTGCAATTGAAAGTTTTTAATTGGGCGATCGCGGGTTAAGTCAATCAGTCATAACGTCTGCCGCTAACCAACCCACTTGTACCTGGCTAACGATTGAGCTAAGCGGCGGCAAGTAACTTCCGTATCCCCACTAAAAATTTTCAACCGTCAGCTTCTCGATTTGTTAGTTGACATTTGCCATTCTTTCGATTTCTAAGATTCGTTTTCCAATCCATTCGCTGATTGTAGGGACGACGGCATTGCCAAGGAGTCTCCCTCTACGACCGTCCATCCTGGAGGAAACCCCATAAGCCTCTCCCACTCTGTCCACGTCAAGTTTCTCGCCACAGAGTATTGGTCGGTCTGAATGGACTCCTTGATGTTCTCCAGTTTGGGCACGTAACGTGGGGCAGATGCTTTTTGCCATGGTATACCCGAAGCCACCGCGACGTTGTACCACAAGCGGATTGTCTCCGAGAGCGACTTGACGAAAATCGGATCTAGCTTTCGCTTTGCTCGATTCTCTCAACGAAGTATTCCTTGACAATTCGCTGCGGTCAGTTAAAGAAGTGGGCGTTGCATAATTAAGGGATGATATTGAGTAAATGACCTATGCAATGCCCGGAATGTGGATCGACTAACATCCGTA
>NZ_JBFPDP010000026.1:0-73492 GCF_040830845.1 Sivoneniella epilithica UHCC 1019 | reverse complement strand
TCAGTCCATCCTCACTTTCCTACCCTCACAATAAAACCGCCCTGCTTCTCCCAAGGGAGAGGGGTTTGGGGTGAGGGTTCTTAGTTGCACATCGCGTAACTTGACTAATAGGTATGCACCGATTTAGGTGGTGCGAATCGATGAGCGACTTGGCGAAGTGTTTATTCTTGCAGGTGAGGAGATCGAAGTTTTGATTCCGCCCAACGGACAATGGAGGTATCCCTAATGGAAAAGCCTGATTATTCTGCAATGGACTTTAAGGAACTGAGAGCCTATGTTTTGAAGCACCACGAGGATCAAGAAGCATTCTATGCACTGGCAGATCGGATTCGGAGTAGACCTTCAAAAAGCTACACGATCGCGGATATCGATCGCTTACCTGAAATCCTACGAGAAAGTGGCAAACTGCCAAAACGGGCTGAGGAGTAGCACCCGAATAGCGTCTTTTACTGCAACGCCTCTTCAAATTTTTGTTGTTCCCATAGGGATTGGTATAGCCCAGTTTGAGCAATCAGAGTTTCATGAGTTCCCGACTGCACGATTTTTCCCTGCTTCATCACAAAGATGCGATCGGCGAGGGCAGCGGCAGACAGTTGGTGAGAAATAAAGATGACGGTTTTGCGATCGCTGCCTTCAGAGAGATTTTTCAGAATTTGGGTTGCCGTCTGATTATCCACACTAGAGAGGGAATCATCCAGAATCAAAATTGGCGCATCCACGACCAGGGCGCGAGCTAAAGCCGTTCGCTGGCGCTGTCCACCGGATAGGGTAATCCCCCGTTCTCCTACCACTGTGTCATATTGCTGGGGAAAGTTAAGCACTTCATCATGAATTTGGGCTTGTTTTGCCGCTGCCAACACTGCCGATTCCTCCGCATGGGGAACGCCATAGCGAATATTGTTACGAATGGTGGTGCTAAACAAAAAGCTTTCCTGAGGGACGTAGGCGATCGCACCGCGCAAATCGTGAATCCGCAGTTTGGTAATGTCATAGCCATCGAGGAATAGCTGATTGGGCGCAATCTCTAACAGTCGAGGCAAGGCATTTGCCAGCGTCGATTTACCAGATCCAATGGGACCGACGATCGCCACTGTTTCTTGGGAAGAAATCCGAAAGCTGATATTATCCAGCGCGGCATGGGATGAGCCGCCAAACGAGGGATAGGTAAACGTCAGATGACGGGCAATCAATTCTCCCTTCACCTGCGATCGCTCCAAAGTCAACGCGCCGGGTGCATCTTGAATTTTAGCTTCCACGGTCAAGATCGATTCAATTCGATCAATACTCACCTCACCCCGCTGGTATGCCGTGATCGTGAAGCCCAGCAGCGCCGTTGGAAACACTAAGCGTTCCACATAGAGCAGCAGCGCCACAAAATCGCCCACTGAAATTGAGCCGTTGCTAATGGCACCCACGCCAAACCACAGCACCACCAGCAAACTTACACTGGCTAGCCCTCGCAGCGCCGAGAACAAAATAGTGCGCGTTTTTGCTAGCGTCAGGTTTGCCTCCAGCAGGTTTTGATTGAGTCCTTCAAAGGCTTGGCGCTCATTCTCTTCTTGAGCATAGATTTTGACGAGACCCATACCGCTCATGTCTTCCTGAATCAGTTCGCTAATGTTGGAGAGTTCCTCCTGAACGACTTCCTGCTCTTGCCGTAGGCGATTGCCCGATATCATCACCACCACAAACATCACCGGATAAACCGCCAGCGCTAGCAGACTCAACTTCCAATCGATCGCCAACATCACCGGCAGCGTCAGCGCATAGGCAAAAATCAGATTGACCAAACTTAGCACCGCAAACCCCAGCAATCGCCGGATATTATCCACATCGCTAGTTGCCCGGTTGATCAAATCTCCGACCGTATTGGCGGCAAAGTAGGACGGTTCCAGCGTCAAAAAATGACCAAATAGCTTTTGCTTCAAATCAAACTCAACCTGTCGCCCTACCCCAAACAGCGCCACCCGCGAGACCATTCGCGCCACCCACATCACCGATGCCAGCACGCACAGCAATATCACGTACTGCACAACTATCTGGTTGAGATTAAAAGCAGCCTGCACCTTGTCGATCGCATCGCGAATCAACAGCGGAATGTACATGCCCAACAAGTTCACGACGAACAGCGAACCTACACCTAGAGCCGCACCCCGCCAATGAGGACGCAGATATTGCCCTAGCTTTCGCAATCGGGATTGAGCCATGAGAATTCCAGCCACTATTCACTAAACAGGCTTCCCTATCCTAAACGAATCAGGTAATGGCTGGGCAGCACGGATAACTTCAGGCAAGCATTACCACAGATCCTCTTTACGAGTATTATTTCCATCAGCAGTTCCATTTCCGTCGGTAGTTCCATTCCCACTAGAAGTCCTATTTTCGCTAGTAGTTCCGTTTCCGCCAGCAGTTCCATTTCCGTCGGCAGTTCCATTTTCACTGAAAGTCCTATTTTCATTAGCAGTTCCGTTTCCGCCAGTAGTTCCGTTTTCATTACGAGTTTCAAATCTACTCACTGGAACTCGTTCCGGAATAGGGCAGTTTGGATTTAGCACATTTAGAGGTTTGATCCAGCCGCGCAAAAAGTAATACAGAGCATTGAGATATTCCTGAAACGCTTTGGAACTCAGCCAAAAAGCATCTACGGTGGGCAGAACATCGGTGATCAAAATCTCTCGTTCAATTAAATCGCGCCCACTGGCAACCTGCTTCAATGAATTGGGGGTCGGCACCGTAAAAAAGTCGGTGGGGCGCGCAGCAACGCAGCTTTCGTCAAACACTCGCTGAAAGGTAAGCACAGCACGATTCATATTTAAGGCACTGCCAACTAAAATAATTTGCTGACCATAGTTAATTTGGCGGGCTTCTAGCAGTTTTTTCACCGCTTCAGCACTGCTGTGAATATTGCCATTATTGTGATCCAGCAAAATGTCATTTTCTGGAATACCAAAGGTGCGAGTTAGCATAGTTTGGATGTCTTGCGCTTCCGTAATCTCTTCTCGATTTTCACCTTCCTTTCTCGTGCGATCGGGTCTATTTCCAGCACTTACCACAATCAGCGGCGGTGTCCCCCGACCCGATTCTTCTCGATAAATCTGGACAGCATAGACAATGCGATCGCCCGCTTCAGTCAGTTGGATTGGTAGTTGACTGAGTAGGTCAAACTGAAATGGCGTAATCGGTCGTTCGATCTTCGGCGGATTAATTGGCGGGGCATCCCTACGGGGTCTTAACTGTAGTCGGGTTGCATTTTGCCCCAACATCACAATCACCGGACGCGCTCCTGGATCTAACGCTCGCAGGGGTGCAATGAACTCAATTGCCTCCATTTCTAACTCTTGGGCGAGCCAATAGGACACCAATGGAACGCTGCCGATCGCCAATAAAATCAGCCCAATCGTAATTAAACGTTTTGCCCAAACCGCTTTAACTGCGCCTAATAAAAGAGTGGCTAATAGAATCATCCCTAAGCCGAAAGGAGTTAGCGGAAAGGAAATCAGCCGCCACACGATCGCTAAAATGTTGTTGGGTTCGCTAATTCCTCCTTGAAAAAAGGACAATGCAATTACTGCCAAAAAGAGCAGCAGCACCAACAGCCCTAAAAATTCTTTCTTGAGGATGTTTTGAAGAAAATACCAAATGATGAACCCAACCAGAATCCATAGCAGGATCTGGGTGAGCAGCAAAAAAACATCAGTAAGCAGGAGAACCATGGCGAATGAGGAATGGCGAGGGGCGAGGGGCGAATGGCGAGGGGAAGAGTTTTGAGTTTTGGGTTTTGGGTTTTGAGTTTTGAGTTTTGGCTTCTAACCTCTAGCCTCTAATCAATTGCTAGCCATTCTAGAGCAGCGGATTGATTGCGATCGCCCAAACTAGTCTTACTATGTAACAAAGTTTATCTAACAAATCACAGACGATATGCATCCAGCAGAACTACTAATCAACTCTCTCGTTTCAGTGGTCTCTATGCCTTCTGATCTGTTCTCTCATCGGTTGACACAGCCATTATTGGCTACCGTGGCGGCAACTGATACGCCCCTTGTTCTTGCAGGTGTGCTTTTAAGCCTAGTTGTGATTTATGTGGGCAGCAAAATAGGGGGTGAACTGTGCGATCGCATTAACCTTCCTCCCGTTTTAGGCGAATTGGTGGCAGGAGTTGTGATTGGCGTTTCTGCCTTTGACATTCTCGTCTTTCCCTCAGCCACAGAAGACGGCAGCGGCTCAGTCATTATGACCCTGCTGCAACTCACTTCCAATATCAGTCCAGAGTCTGTTACCTCTGTCTTTGAAGCCCAGAGCGAAGTTATTTCCGTTTTAGCAGAACTGGGAGTGATTATTCTGCTGTTTGAAATCGGCTTAGAATCAGACTTGAAAGAACTGCTCCGGGTTGGACCTCAAGCAACCGTTGTCGCCGTTGTGGGAGTCGCCGTTCCCTTTACTCTGGGAACCGCCGGCTTGATTTTGCTATTTCATACGCCTGTGGTGCCAGCCATTTTTGCCGGAGCCGCTCTTACGGCAACCAGTATCGGCATTACGGCAAAAGTACTGGCAGAAATTCAGCAGTTAACCTCTAGGGAAGGGCAGATCATTATTGGGGCTGCCGTGCTGGATGATGTTCTGGGCATTATTGTGCTAGCGGTGGTGGCGAGTTTGGCGAGAGAGGGCACCGTTGAAGTGGGTAATGTGGTTTATTTGATCGTCAGTGCGGCGGCTTTTTTAGTCGGTTCAATCTGGTTAGGGCGGTTGCTGATTCCGGTGTTTGAAACGGTGGTAGATGGGCTAAAAACACGCGGACAGTTGCTAATTTCGGCGTTAATCTTTGCGTTTATCTTGGCATATATCGCCAATGTGATTCAGCTTGAAGCCATTTTAGGATCGTTTGCAGCGGGGCTGGTTTTGGCAGAGAGCCAACGACGACGAGAACTGGAGGAACAAATTCTTCCGATCGCGGATATGTTTGTGCCGATCTTTTTTATTGCAGTCGGTGCCCGAACGGATGTCAGTGTTCTTAATCCATTTGTGCCAGAAAATCGGGAAGGGTTAATTGTGGCAAGCTTTTTGTTAGCGATCGCGATTTTTGGCAAACTCGTAACTGGATTGACGGTGTTTGGGCAACCCGGTATCAATCGGCTGGCGATCGGCATTGGGATGATTCCTCGTGGTGAAGTGGGCTTGGTATTTGCAGCAGTCGGCTCTGCCAGCGGTGTGCTTTCCAAATCACTGAACGCTGCCATTATCGTCATGGTGATTTTCACAACCTTTTTGGCTCCTCCCTTTTTGCGGCTTGCCTTTACCAAGCCCACTGCCACGGCTGAGATCAGCGAAGAAAGTAGCAAGTAGGAAAGTGCGAAGTGCGAAGGAGAGGTATAGAGTTTTGAGTTTTGAGTTTTGAGTTTTGAGTTTTGAGTTTTGAGTTTTGAGTTTTGAATTCGCCCCTCGCCTTTCTCTTTGCTTCTTAAAAAACGGCGATCGCTCTAGCAAACATCGAGTATATTTGAGCGCAGTTTGCTAACGTTCTTTCAATCCTGCACCCTGGCAACGTGACAGGTTTTTTTACCCATGGTTGTGAAATTTTTCGATTCTCTCATTCGTTGGTATCAACATCAGCCATCGACTCATCGATTCAATCAGGTTGCTTATTCCGTATTGCTTGCTGGTTTTGCCGGATTAATCGCTGCTCCAGCAAAGGCGGCGCGGCTGGAATCTTGGCAATTTAATCCTAGCCAAAACCAGCTTGAAATTACGACCGATGCAGGAGTGCAGCCAAAAGCCCAATTGGTTGCTGACCCGACCCGGCTCGTGATTGATCTTCCTGGCATTGTCTTAGGTCGCCCGGTCATCAATGAATCGATGAGTGGAACGGTGCGATCGATGCGGATTGGGCAATTTGATCGTGACACCACTCGGATCGTCATTGAATTAGCACCGGGCTATACGCTGGAACCTAGCCAAATTAAGTTTCGCGGGATCACCGATCGCCGTTGGGTGATCAAACTGCCCACTCCCAAACTCGCGTCATCTTCTACTAAACCTGCGATCGCGGTTGTGCCCCAATCGTCCCTGGACTCTCGCCCGAATGAGTCTGGGCTTGCCGCGATCGAGTCTGTGGAGCTAAACGGCAGCAGCGATCAACTGATGATCCAGGCAAATAAACCCATTCGGTATACGTCCCGATGGGATCGTTCATTGGCGGCGTATCGGATTGAAATCAGTCCGGCGCAACTGGGAAACTCGGTAAAAGAACCGGAACTCGGAGCGGGCAGCCCCATTTCGCGGATTAAGCTGCGACAAGAAAACGCCCAAACGGTTGCCGTGTTAGTTCAGCCAGCCAGCGGAATTCAATTGGGGCAAATGAATCAACCTAGTCAACGATTAGTCACTTTGCAAGTCCAACGCCCTCGGGTCGTTCCGGCTACCAACACCACCTCTCCCCGTGTGATGTCGGTTTTCAATCCAGCCGTGGCAAATATACCGATGCCGCGATCGCCCAATGGACGAGTAGTCGTGATGATTGATCCGGGGCACGGGGGTCCTGATCCGGGCGCAGTCGGCGTTAATGGGCTTCAAGAAAAAGTGATTGTGCTAGATATTAGCAATCAAGTAGCCGCTTTATTGCAACGACAAGGCGTTCAAGCCTTACTCACTCGTGCAGACGATCGCGATCTCGACTTGGAACCTCGCGTTCAGATGGCTGAACAAAGTAATGCAACCGTGTTTGTGAGTATTCATGCGAATGCAATTAGTCTCAGTCGCCCAGAGGTTAACGGATTAGAAACGTATTATCATGAATCGGGGCTAGGACTGGCACAAACTATTCACCAAAACGTTTTGCAATTTACAGGAGTCCGCGATCGCGGTGTTCGCAAAGCGCGTTTTTATGTGTTGCGAAAAACTTCCATGCCGTCTGTTCTCGTCGAAGTGGGGTTTGTTACCGGGCGAGATGATGCCTCAAGATTATCAAATCCGGCGTATCGAACCCAGATGGCAGACGCGATCGCACGTGGTATTTTACAATACCTGCAACGAGCGGCGCGGCTGTAATCTTTTTGGTAAGAAGTGCAGCGTGTTCGGGTGTGGTGTTTTGTACGTTACGAGGTGTGGAGTGTTTGGAAGTCAAGATTCTATTAGCAGGTTGCCCAGAAATGGATTGCTCAATGCGGCTCCAATTGGATTATTTGACAGCGGATTAGGCGGCTTAACTGTGTTACGAGAACTCTATCGCCAGATCCCGCAAGAGTCGGTGCTATATTTTGGCGACACCGCCCGATTGCCCTATGGCACCAAATCTCAGGCTCAAATCCAGCAGTATTTCCGCGAGATTCTCACCTGGATGGAGCAGTGCGGAGTCAAAATGGTCGTGATGGCGTGTAATACCAGTTCTGCCTTAGCATTGGAAGCCGTGCGCGATGAGTTTACGGTGCCCATTTTAGGGCTGATTTTGCCGGGTGCCCGTGCTGCCGTTCAGTGTGGTCGCCGGATTGGGGTGATTGCTACGCCGGCAACGGCTGCGAGTGATGCCTATCGGCGTGCCATTTTGGAAGTAGATGCCGCCGTAGAGGTTTGGCAAGTGGGCTGCCCTGAGTTTGTGCCTCTGGTGGAGCAAAACCGGGTAGAAGATCCATATACCTATCAGATGGCGCGAACCTATCTAGAGCCACTACTAGCTGAAAAAATTGACACGCTAATTTATGGTTGCACCCACTATCCCTACTTGGCTCCAGTGCTGCAACGAATTTTACCGCCCTTAGTGCAACTGGTTGATCCGGCGGTGCATGTGATCACGGCGGCTGCCCATGAGTTGGATCTGTTGGGTCTGCGAAATGTGCGATCGCCCCAACCCACGCGCTTCTGTGTCAGCGGTTGCCCCAGTACCTTCAACCAACTAGCCACTCACTGGCTTGGCTATACCCCTGTTGCAGAACAGATTCACCTGCCGCAGATTACCCACGCCAAGACGACGATGTAGGGTGCATAGGTGTAGATTTTCCTCATGTACCCTGTTTCGTTGAATCACTCAGTCTTACCCATCTAACTTGCAACTATCGCTATACTTAAAGCGAATCCTCCTCGCTCAATGGCTATAGTCAAGACTCCTTATCGAGTGCGAAATGCCGCTTGCTCGGTAGCACACTCGCGTTAGCTTTCCCGTGGTCGGTGTGAATGCGCCTCTGGTCGATACCGAGACGGTAGAGAGTCCCATAACGTTTGTGCTGACTTGGCAGAACGATCGCCAATAGGACAACCGATGATTTCGCGAATCTCCCCATCCATCGCTAACTAGACCCATTGTTGATTGCCCTTACTATCGACGAATGACCATCACTCATCCATCTCACCACCTGTCGGGACGTTGTTTTGGCAACGACTTTAGTATCTCTGCCCGTTACGAAAAAGTACTACCGATTCGTTTTAACGGAGAAATTCTTCGGATCTTATAAAGAATCAGAGAATCGTTTTTCAAGATCTCAATTGTAACTATACACATCTGCTACAAACCCATTCCTCGTCCTCGTCCGGATTTTCTTGGCTGACGCATCAACTCATTCAGTTTTTGCCGTTGCTCGGTTGTCAACACATTGCGAATTGCTAACATACTTTCCATCCGGGTATCCGCTAGCGTTTGCTGCAAGGTTTGCACTTGACTGAATTTCTGCCGAATTTTCTCAGATGATGCATCTCCTGAAGCCATCAGATCTTTTAATGAGCGCTGTGCTTGCTTCACAGACTGCCGCTGCTGGATCAAACGATCTTGATACTGACGACGGATTTGCTGGATTTTTTGAATTTGCTCTTTGTTGAGGTTAAGATCTTGGAGCCAGTTCTCTTTTCGGGCGGGTCGCGGCGATTCCTGCGAGGATCGTTGCACGAATCGCTGGGGCGATTGGGTATCCGCCTGAGCCAGTGTGATGCAAACAGGTGTGATGCAAACAGGTGTTGAAAGGGGCAGGGCAATTCCGGCAGGGATTGTTTCACGAATCGCGCTACCCAAAGTCAGCAAAAGCGCAATCGTTACAGGAACAAAACGGTAAAACATAGGACAATAAAACGCAAAAACTAATTTAAAGTTGAATCCTCAGTGACAGGAAATGGATCGCTTTCTGAAACCAATTGTTCAGGACTTGACTCTTGCCAAGTGCTTTCAATGAAAGTTTGTAGTTCAGCCACTTCAGCGGAACTGGGCTGAGAGGCTGGAGCGAAGGTGCGATGGCTGACGACCGTTGCCACTAAGCCTGCGGCGATCGCAGAAGGGACTGCCCACAGAATTTGTCGTTGAATTCGTGTGGTTGAAATCTTTGTTGAAATCACAGTCAACCGAGGTTGGGGCACGGACGCGATCGCGGACATCAAGTGATCTTCCAGATCAGGATTTGCCGCAGGCACTCTGGGTTGATATTGCTTGAGAAACTCGGTTAGCGGTAAGTCATCGTCTGAAAATCTACTCATATCTGAACTCCCTCATGGTCAAGAAACTGGCGCATTGCGGCGCGAGCATGGAATAGTCGAGATTTCACCGTTCCTACTGGAATCCCCAAAATTTCAGCAATCTCTTTTTGGGGTATCTCTTCCAAGTCGTGTAAAACCAAAACGGTTCGGTGAGCAGCGCTCAGTTCACTTAACCCACGCTGAACCAAATCCTGATAGTGGAGATGCATCACATCGGGTGATTCTTGCCGCATCGGAGCCTGCTTGGTTAGCTCTTGCAGTTGGGTTCGTCCCCTAGCGGCTGATTGTCGATAATCTGATGCGACATTCCACGCAATCCGATATAGCCATGTCGAAAATTTGGCAGTTTGACGAAATTTGGGTAACCCTCTCCAAGCACGCAAAAAAACATCTTGTACCAAATCATCCAGCACGCTCACATCGCATAGCTGATACAGAATGGTTCTGACCCGTTTTTCATGACGACGATATAAAAGCCGAAAGCTTTGTGCGTCCCCTTGAAGGCTTTGCTGCACGAGATGACTATCGTCACTTTCGGGCAGGCTTTCATAAGGCGCGGTTGACACAGCAAACCCCTGCAAAACACTCCTCCATTAAATTTGGAGTTACGTTTATTAGACCAGCTTGTGGACAAAAAGGTTCAAGTGACTGATAGCAAAGTGCGGAGTGTATGTCACACATTTTTTTGTAAAGAATTTAGCCATTCTTAGAATCCTGTGCAGAATGTACTTGCAACCTGGATGGTTCTGACTGATTACAACAGATGGAATCACGGCGATCGCGACTTTTTCCACACGTTTGGTTTTTGAAACGCATTGAACGCACTTTTTTCGGCTTACCCATTTTTCAGACAGCGACAGTTTCCCACGATCGCAGTGTGTGCTGTGGCTGCGATCGCTCAGTCCGATATTGTCCTTGCCCAACCGCAGATTGCGCCGCCGCCGCCCCCGTCTAGCGTGGTGCAACCGCCACCGCCGCCCAGTCGAGTGCAGCCCGATCCGCCCAGTTCACCAATGCCGCCTAACCAGCCTTCCTCATTGAATGAACCAGTGTGGGTGATGCCGACGACGGTGCCGTCTTCTGTTGCGCCGATTCCAGTGCCCACCTCACCTCAAGCCTTGCCAACCACTCCGGCACTATCCACTTCACCGCAGCAGATTGTGGTGCCCAAACTACAGCCGCCGCCGCCCCCTACCCAAAGTCCAGTGACCCCAGCGCGATCGCCTGATCCCAATGATCTTGCTGTCCTTGTAACCGATGTGCAAATTGCGGGAGTTGCCCCAGATCTACAGGAATTCGGGTTGCTGGCGATTCAAACAAAACCGGGGGGGCAGGCAACTTCTAGCCAGTTACAGAGCGATGTGGCGCTGTTGTTGAATACAGGCTTTTTTACGTCAGCAACGGTGACCACGAGTCCCAACCCTCAAGGCGTGAGTGTCACTTTTTTTGCCACCCCAACAATTGTGCGGGCGATCGCCTTACCCAGTGCCCAAGCGCTCACCTTCACCGCAACCAACGAAATCTTTAGAAACCAGTTTGGCAATCCTATTAGCCCAACCGCACTCAATCAAGCAACGCAGGACATCAACAATTGGTATGCCAAAAATGGATATACCCTAGCGCGGGTGATTTCTTTACGCCCCGATCGCAATGGCATTATTACCATTGAAGTAGCAGAAGGGGTAGTCGGCGAAACCAAAGTACGCTTTCTCAATCGGGATGGCAAGGCAGTAGATGAAAAGGGGCAGCCCATTCGGTATCGTACCCAGGATGCCTTTATTCAGCGGCAGATCAAAGTGCAGCCAGGACAACCGTTTCGGGCAAATGTGGCGCAGGAAGATTTGCAGCGGTTGAGCCAACTGGGTATTTTTGAAACGGCTAGTGTTGCCTTTGAAGGCGATGCTCGGCGGGTCACAGTGATTTATAACGTGACTGAACGTGCGCCCCGCGATCTCCGGTTTGGTGGTGGTTTTAATGACTCCTTGGGACTTTATGCCACAGTGGGCGTACAGGATATTAACTTTGGTGGACTGGGGCAACGGCTTGGCGGCACGGTGTTGGTGGGCACACGAGATATCCAGTTTGATGGACGCTTTGTTAGCCCTTATCGCGAGACGGAACCGAATGTTCCAGGCTATAACGCCAGTATTTATCGACAACAGGGGTTTTCCCAGGTGTTTACCGATGAGGTGAATTTGCCCAATGGCGATCGCATTCGAGAGCGCAGGCAAGGCGTGGGCGTTGGATTAGAACGACCCCTTGGGAATGGTTGGAATGGCAATCTTGGATTTAACTATAACAACGTCAGCATTCGAGGTGATGGCGGCAAAGTCTTTAGCACCGATGCTTTAGGCAATCCACTCAGTCTCAGCGGCACTGGAATTGATGATCTATTTAGTCTTTCATTTACCGCCATTCAAGACCTGCGCGATTATGCCTTAAACCCTCGGCAAGGATCTGTTACTCGGTTGAACGCTGAGCAATACCTTCCGATTGGGCGCGGACAGGTGTTTGGCACCAAGCTTCAGGCAGAACATGCTGTGTATTTTCCAGTGAAGTTAATTACGGCAAACCAAAAGGATGCTTCTCCTACTGAACGCCAACCCGAAGTAGTCGCGTTCAATGTGCAAGGGGGAACAAATGTAGGGGATTTGCCGCCTTACAATGCGTTTATTTTGGGAGGTGCAAACTCAGTGCGCGGTTGGGATACTGGCGCGATCGCCACCCCTCGCAGCTATATTCAAGCCACTGCTGAATACCGCTTTCCAATCTACAGATTCATTGGCGGTACCGCTTTTGTAGATTTTGCCTCCGATCTAGGAAGTAACAAAGACGTATTGGGTCAACCGGGTGTCGTTCGCGGAACTCCGGGCACAGGAATTGGGTATGGATTAGGCGTGCGGGTTAACTCACCGCTTGGCATCATTCGAGCAGATTTTGGCTTTAGTGGGCAGGGCGACACGCGCTTCCAGTTTGGCTTTGGGCAACGTTTTTAGATAAGAATCTTTGTGTCCTACCCTATTCATCCGCTGCCATAGCACTTTGTACAGGAAGCTGAATTGTAAACTCAGCGCCCTCATCCGCTTTGGAAACGACTTGAATTGTTCCTTGATGATTTGCAATGATTTGTTGACAAATAGAAAGCCCTAAACCTGTTCCTTTATTGACAGGCTTTGTGGTGAAAAATGGTTCAAACAGCTTAGGTTGCAGAGCGAATGGAACGCCTGGTCCGTTGTCTTTTATTTGAATTTGAATATAGTCTTGATTGAATGTGCTTGTGCGAATAATGATTTCTTTTTTGGGTTGATTAGGCTGCTCTAACAAAGCATCGATCGCGTTGTTTATGATATTCATTAGCACTTGATTCAGTTGAGCAGGATAGCAGTCTATTAACGGTAAATTGCCATACTCTTTGACTACATTGATCCCAAGCTTAAGCCGATGACTCAAAATGAGTAAGGTGCTATCAATTCCATCATGAATATTGCTCAATTTCATCTCTTGATGATCTTGGCGTGAAAAATTCCGCAGCGACAGCACAATTTGAATGATCCGTTCAGATCCCATGCGAGTAGACCGCAGCATTTTGAGCAAATCGTCCATCACAAAGTCGTAATCAATCTCCTCAAGATAGGCTTGAATCGCGCTATCTGGTTCAGGATATTTTTCGTGATAAAGCTGCAATAGCTTCATCAAATCTTGGATGTAGGCATCAATATAAGTCAGATTGCCAAAAATAAAGTTGACTGGATTATTAATTTCATGGGCAATTCCCGCCAGCATTTGTCCTAGGCTCGATAGCTTCTCAGTTTGAATCAGTTGAGCTTGGGTGCGACGAAGTTCTTGCAAAGTTTGTTCGAGTTCTTTGGCATGAGCTTGAGCAACTAATGCAGCAGTATGGGCTTGTCGGTTGAGATATGCCTGAGAGTGATAGCGAATGCGGGCGACTAGCTCAATTTGGTTCGGCAGTTTAACTAAATAATCATTCACGCCGATCGCAAATGCTTCTGCTTTGGTTTGGGGGTTGTCATTCGTAGACAGCATAATGATGGGCACATCGCATGTAACCGGATTTGCCCGAAACTGTTTAACTAGCGTCATGCCATCGCTATTCGGCAAAATTAAGTCCTGTAGGATCACGGTTGGCGCAACGCTTGTCGCAATTTGAAGCGCTTTTTCTGCCCTGGAGCAATAGTGATAAGTCAGGTTCGCCTCTGCTTCTAACATGCAATGAATCGCTTCATTGACCGTTACTTGATCATCCACTAGCAAAACCGTGATGCGTTGTTCGCCAGTAGGAATGATCACTGGAGTGGGCGAATGGGAAGTCGTTACATCCTTTAAAACTGGATTCATAACAGCACAAGCTACCAAGCGTTTGTAGATACTGCATCTAGTGTTCCCTGGTTTCTTAGGAAGCATCATCTAGTCGCTGTTGCGGGAGCCATAAGTTTTTTGAAGCTTGGATTAAAATTGACAGAGGACTACGGCAAACAGAGGAAAGAGGGAAAGCAATGAAGGGACGGAAGGTAAAAGGAGCGATCGCCCTTAACGTGTTGCTACTAGTAGAGTCTTGGGCTGGGGTGGCTTTGGCGCTGCCGCCTGCGGTGGATGTACCAGAGGAGTTGTTGCGGACGGAGATTATTTTGGATGCGCGATCGCCAATTGATGGAAAACCAATGACTCCTGCTGCTTATGCCGAACTACAAAATCAACTCAACGCTTCTATCGAGCCACCTATTGAACTTTCCAATAAATTGGTCAACACCGTGAAGCTCTTAAAACTGCGGAAGTTTATCAAAAGATACTTGCCTTTTATTCCAGTGAGATAAGAAGTGGGATAAGAAGTTTTGAGTTTTGAGTTTTGAGTTTTGAGTTTGCTAATCGCTATACCTTCACTTGCCACTTGCCACTTGCCACTTGCCATTCGTCATTCGCCATTTATCGAGTAGGCACTGTCCACCAAGCAAGGGCATAGGGCTGTGCGGGTTCGTTTGCCTGGTGTTTAAACTGTACGCGAATTTTATAGCGTCCTGTTGCTGGAATCTTGTTGAAAATATGTTCAGTGCTATCGACGGCGCTGATTGAGGAGTGAATGGCTTTCCGAGTATCAGTGTCTTCTGCTCTCATGAGATACAGATCCAAGTTGTTTAAGCCGCGATCGCGAAATTCTTCGCCTAAGCTATATTCTCCATTTTGGTCTTTGTCAACAAGTTCTACCAAGCGATTCCAGATCAGCGTCACTGACACAAAGCTGCCTTTTTGCAGTCGTTTTTCGAGGATATAGTCTTGGTAAATGGGCGCAGGAGTGGATACGGAATTGCTGCCCACAGTACGATAATCCCAGCCGATCGCGGGAATTGCGGCTTCTGGAGTCCATTGTCCCGCACTAAACTGCTGATAGGCGCGAAAGGCGTTGAGTTGCCCAGTCCCCATTTGAGCATGGAGCGGAATTTTGGAATCGCGGTAGGCATCTGAGTCGAGCCAAGTGCGGTTATTTTTGTCGGCAATCGTTCGGCTCATACCCAGCAAAAGTCCGTTCCCTGAGTCTTTCAGTTTGTCAGCAGCATTGAGCAACACGGCTTTCATCACTTCCGATCGACGAGCATCCAACGTCCAGGAAGATGAGCGATCGCGGAGGCTGCGCCGAATGGCAGTATCTCCATATTCTTGCAGCAGCGCAATGGTTCCAGTAACGTGAGGTGCCGCAAAACTCGTGCCGCTAGAAGTGGTAATGCTGCCGTTGGGGTTGACTAATGAGACATCGTGCCCCGGAGCCACTAACGCGATCGCCCGTCTGGGTCCCACATTGCTTTCCAGTCCTTTGGTGGCGCTACTGGTTGGATCACCCAAATTAGCAAAATCCACCCTTGCAAATAACTCCTGCACTCGCGCTGTGAACGCCACATTCACCCCATTAAAATTGTCAGTCGGAATCGAAATGCCGCCTTTGCCCTGATTTCCGGCAATGACATACAGCACATTGTGAACCCGTGCCGACCAGTCAACGCACTGAGTTAACAACGCATTGCCATCTAGCTGAGGTTTGGCACGCGGATCAAAGCGTAACGACTCACCAAAACTAAAGTTGATTGCCCGAATGTCACCCCCGTTTTGCAGCGCCACATATTGAGCCGATAAACATTCTTCTGGCTGCCCATAGCGACGTGGAGTACCAGAGGCAGAGGAGTAGAGTCGCGCCCCAGGTGCCACGCCTCGTGCCATTTTTGCCGCGCTGATCATAATGCTAGCAACATTTTGGGCGTGGCTATCGACGTTGCTGTTAGTCCGGGCACGAGTGTCACGATAAAACACTCGCGTTAACGCCATAGAGCGATTTTGGGCAACGGCTTTGTCGATGCCAAACTGCCCCGGACGACCGATTTCCACCTGTCCGATCGCAATTTTTTTTCCCGTAAGATTGTAGGGCGGTAGGTGTAGGCGCAGCGCATCAATGCCAGTTTCTCCAACGGAACTCGATCGCAGCGACTTAGGCAACGTTTTCGCCTGTCCTGGCACCGTCAAAATTCCAATCCAACCGATGCTTACTCCTAAGAATATCGCGCCAATTTGATGAAAACACCGATGAACTGAATTAATTTGTAGCACGACTTCGCCTCCGCCTATTCACACGCTGACTTCATATATCAAAAATGGCTTCATTTAGTATCCGCTTTTTTGAGTCACTCTGAAATTGCCTCTCCTGCTCTCAGCTTATTTGAGTCGCACATTGCGTAAATTAACAGCCAGGTATAAGCAGGATCATGGCACAATCCTTTATAGAGGCTTAATCGATAGCTTGTCAGAAGTTTTCAAATTGTTAAAATAACTACAGTCCAGGACGCAGGAGACAAAGAACACCATGACCACATCCCAGAAAGCGATCGCGATCGCCCCTTCCATTCTATCGGCAGATTTTAGTCGATTAGGAGATGAAATTCGTGCCGTGGATGCGGCTGGCGCAGATTGGATTCATGTGGATGTAATGGATGGTCGCTTTGTCCCCAACATCACCATTGGTCCCTTAATTGTGGAAGCGATTCGTCCCACGACCCAAAAACCATTGGATGTGCATTTGATGATTGTGGAACCAGAGCGCTATGTGGCAGATTTTGCCAAAGCCGGAGCCGATCACATCTCAGTCCACGCAGAATCGAGTTCTACAATTCATGTTCATCGGGCATTAGGGCAAATTAAAGAATTGGGCAAAAAAGCAGGGGCGGTTCTCAATCCGGGTAGCCCGTTGGAACTGCTAGAGCCGATATTGGATCTATGCGACATTATTTTGCTCATGAGCGTTAACCCTGGGTTTGGCGGACAGAGTTTCATTCCTTCGACACTCACCAAAATCCGCAAACTGCGTCAGCTATGCGATGAGCGGGGTCTTGATCCTTGGATTGAAGTGGATGGCGGTTTGAAAGGGAATAATGCTTGGCAGGTAATAGACGCAGGGGCAAATGCGATCGTGGCGGGGTCGGCGGTGTTCAATGCGCCAGATTATGCAGCGGCGATCGAAAGCATTCGTCACAGCAAACGCCCTGAACTCGCGGCTGTGTAGTTAGGTGATTTGTCAAGAGCAGATAGTCGGTAAAGGGCTGTCTGCTTTTTCATTCTTTCAGCTTCGTTGAATCAACGCTTCCACAATTTTGACTAACCGAGCAGTGGTTGCAGATTGCTCTTTAATCATTTCTTTGATTTCTGCAAAGTCTTGTCGAAACTTTTTTACCACCGTAAGTTCTTGACGAAAATCCTGAAATCCTATGGTTACTGCTTCTGTTAGCAGTGCCACCTGGTCAATTAGTATTTCTAGCTTTTCGTCTAGCTTTGAATAGTCATTGGTAGTGGTCATATAAAGTGAGGCGTTGCTGAATGCAGATATGAATTGCCCTCATCCCCAACCCTTCTCCCTGGGGAGAAGGGTGCTAGAACTCTTGTTCCCTCTCCTGTGGGAGAGGGCTAGGGTGAGGGCTGCAAAAGGCTTAAGCACAAAATCATAGTTCTATTCAGCAACGCCTAAAGTGAAGCTAGCTGTAAAGATATCTGCCTGCTGTCAGCAGAAAGAATAACATGAATTTACTGTAGAAGCGATCGTGGGCATCCTTGAGTCTGTCAGTCTATCCACCGAAAATTTACAGCAAGATTTTATATGGTTTTAAATGTTGGCGATCGCGCTCCTGATTTCAGCCTTCCCGATGCCCAAGACAACATCATCAATCTTGCCGATTTGAAAGGCAAGCGGGTTGTGGTGTACTTTTATCCCCGCGACAACACTCCCGGATGCACCACGCAAGCCTGTGCCTTTCGCGACTCCTATGCCGAATTCCAGAATCGGGATGTTGTTGTGTTAGGAATCAGCACCGACGATGCGAAATCCCATGACAAATTCACGACGAAATTCAATCTGCCTTTTCCACTCCTGATAGATGAAGCAGGCACCGTGGCAACCGCTTACGACAGCTATGGTTTGAAAAAGTTTATGGGTAAGGAATATGTGGGCATTACTCGCAATACGTTTGTGATTAGCCCCGAAGGAACGATCGCAAAGATTTATAAAAAAGTAAAACCTGCAACTCACATCGAACAAGTTCTTGCAGATATTGGCTGAAGCCAATGCCCAGTTTAGAATGGCAGATAGATTCATTGCGATCGTAATCATCGATTATTTTCTATCGACATTCAATTAAAGAGAGTTTGTTTGCACTCTTGTAGCGATCGCGATGCTTGCTTATTCTTTCACTATTCTGCTGGAGCAGTTAACGCAGCTTATGGGTCAGTTATGGCATTTTGCACAAACAGTTTTGGGGATTATTTTCCGTCATCCCGTCACAGGCACTAGCATTATTCCCTTATTGCCCGATGGTCAGATTGTTTTAGTCAAACGGCGAGACAACGGCAAATGGGCACTTCCGGGCGGCATGGTTAATTGGGGCGAAGATATCAAAACCACTGTTCAACGGGAACTCGAAGAAGAAACCGGACTCAACCTTGCCAAAGTACGACGCTTGGTTGGAATTTATTCCTCTCCAGAACGAGATGGACGAGTTCATTCAATTTGCATTGTAGTAGAAGTAGATGCCACGGGGGCAATGCAAGTTCGCGATCCAAAAGAAGTTTTAGACATCCAAGCCTTTTCACCAGAGGCAGTTCCCATTGGCACCCTATCTCACGATCACGATCGCCAACTGCAAGACTACTTCAATGGCGACACAACCCTGGCATAGCCGTTAATGTAACAGTTGATCTAACAGCAGTATTTTTTGTTATCGGTTTCTACGAGAATTCACATACAGCAGATGGACTGTAAACTTGGTATTCTATTTTTTTGATTGAAAAATCATTTGTTGTATAAATTAGCATTGCTGAATCAAGATATGAAATTCGTGGGGCAACTCCAAGGGATTGTCCTTCATCCCAAAGAGGGTAGGCACAAGGCGCTACCCCTACCAGTGGAAATCATGTCTGCATTCAGCAATGCTTATAAATTCTGCTAGAGCTATGGGTTCGGAAACCAAAGATAGTTGTTGCAGAATATTTGCTGTAAACAGAAGAATTTTTACTGCTTTTAGCAATCTACCCAACTGTTTTAGGAAGGGTATTTATGTCTCAAGCAACATCTGGCAGCAACGAACCCATGGAATGTGAGGGCAATCCCTTTCCTGAATAGGATGCAATCGCAGCTTCATACGGCTGCCATTCAAGCAAACGAACGTCAAGTGCTAATGCTTATTGCCCAAATTCCCGATGCTCACTCCGCTTTAGCCAAACAATTGACAGACTGCGTAAACGAATTTTGCTTAGAGAATATCATCAAAGTGACTGACCCTCGTTAATTGATCGCTAAATTATGCAAGAGCTTATGCTAAAAGGAGACATTCTAGTTGTAGATGATGTACCCGATAATCTACGGGTCTTATCGGCAATGCTGGGTGAGCATGGATATGAGGTGAGAAAAGTATTAAATGGGCGATTAGCACTAGCAGCAGCGAATTCTGCCCCCCCCGATTTGATTTTGCTTGATATTTGTATGGAAGGAATGGACGGGTATGAAGTGTGCCAAAATCTCAAAGCTTCTACCCAAACCTGTCATATTCCAATTATTTTTTTAAGCGCTCTCAGTGATGTATTGGACAAAGTTAAAGCCTTTGAAGTGGGTGGAGTGGATTACATCACCAAGCCTTTTCAGGTAGAAGAAGTTTTAGCACGAGTCAAAAATCAACTCACCATTCGCACGCTTCAAAAACAGCTTCAAGAACACAACACGGTTTTGGAGAATCGCGTAGAAAAACGCACCAGCCAACTTCAAACCATGCTGGAGTATGAGGCATTGCTGAGAGGAATTACCGATCGCGTGCGGGATAGCTTTGATGAACAGCAAATTTTGCAAGCGGCTGTGCAAGAAGTGGCAACCGGACTGCGGCTGATCTGTTGTGATGTGGGTATTTTTGACCATGAAGCCAATACCGAAACCATTCGCTACGAATATCGTGGTTCCGGCATTGCATCGGCTCAAGGTGAAGTGGTCAGCCTAGATCTATTACCTGGGCTTTATCAACAAAGCCTAGAAGGACATTCTACTCAATTTTGTGTGCTGCCATTAGCTGAAATCAAAGTTCGCGATATTGCAGGTCGGTTTGCGATTTTAAGCTGTCCTTTAATCGATGACCAGGGAGTATTTGGCAATCTTTGGCTGTTTAAGCCGCGAGAAGAAACATTTAGTAGTCTAGAAATTCGGCTGGTGCAGCAGGTGGCAAATCAATGCGCGATCGCCCTCCGCCAAGCCCGACTCTATCAAGCAGTGCAGGAGCAAGTCGAAGAGTTAGAACAGTTGCACCTATTAAAAGATGATTTTCTCAGCACGGTTTCCCATGAGTTGCGATCGCCGATTTCTAATATCAAATTAGCCACTCAGATGTTAGAAGTGATTCTCCAATCAACAGGCATTCTTGAAGATGCTTCTAGCAAAGCAGCCAACTACTTTCGCATCTTGCAAGATGAATGCCATCGCGAAATTCATTTGATTAATAATTTATTAGACTTGACGCGCCTTGATGCTGGAGTTGAACCCCTAACATCAATCAAAATGGATTTAGCCCCATGGATTAGTCACCTAGCAGAACCTTTCCTTGCTCGAACTCACGCACAACATCTACACTTGCATGTCGATGTTCCTAGCCATCTTCCTATCCTGACGACAGACCTGCACTATCTAGAGCGAATTTTGACTGAGTTACTGAACAACGCTTGCAAATATACTCCAGCAGAAGAAAGCATAATCCTTTCAGCCCAAGTGATGCCTCATTCTGAAGGCGATCGCGCTAATCCTGATCCCATCAGTCTACAAATTTGGGTCACCAACACCGGAGTTGAAATTTCTGAAGATGAACGCGATCGTGTGTTTGATAAGTTTTATCGCATCCCCAACAATGACCCTTGGAAACACGGCGGCACAGGGCTTGGCTTAGCGCTAGCCAAAAAAATGTCCGAGCATTTAGGCGCGACTCTTTCCGTTTTCAGCGCCAATCAGCAAACGTCTTTTGTGTTGGAATTGCCCATCTGAGTAAGGCGAGGGGTAAGAGGCGAGAGGAAAATGGCGAATGGCGAACTCAAAACTCAAAACTCAAAACTCAAAACTCAAAACTCAAAACTCAAAACTCAAAACTCAAAACTCAAAACTCAAACTCATCGCTTTTCTGCTTCTTGTAGATAGTGCTGAAACCGCTGCTGTAGCTGGTCTGAGGTGAGTGTTTTCGTCCAATATTCAGTGATTGCATGACCAAATGCCCAGGCGTTGAGTTCGGGTGAGGTGGTGTTGTCTAGCAAAATTGACCAGAGGGACAGCAGGTTGAAGTTCCGGGCGTTGGGGTTATCGTCGCTCAGCAGGGAAAATAGATCGTATGCCATTTGGAGTTTGCCAATAACGACGGGCAATTGTTCAACTGGAATTTGCTCTGCTAAGAGATAGGCAAGGTTTGGAGTGCCTGTGGTGAGGGTGGCGATAAAGGTGAGGACGGGGCTTTTGAGCAGGGCGGTTAATCCTTGAGTGGTCGCCATTTGAAAGGTGTAGCGATCGATGATTTTGGCGGCGGCACTGGTACGGGCTTCTAAGTTGCGAAGGAAGCGGGCAAGGCGAAGTTGCTTGGCAGGGGAGATCGCGTCTACCAGCCCCAAAGACAACGCTTCCAATCCCCAGGCAACCCGTCCGATTTCAGAATCTCCAGCCACCACGGGCAGCACCCAATCACAAAATTTGTCTAGTTGCTCCGCTCGATATTGGGTGGCTTCCCGAATTGCCGTTTCTTTGAGTGATGCGCCCGATCGCCAATCATAGGGTGGGTTCCACTCTCGAATCGGACGCAGCTTATCGACTTGGGTAACAGCGGCGATCGCGGGCAGGTCAGGGATTGCCGCTTTCACATCCGTCAGAAAATCTATATCCATTTGCAAAGCTGGATCTAACGCAGGCGTGACCAACAGCAGCACATCGGCTTGGGTGGCGCGATAGAGGACTAAATCTCGAAAGTCGGCGCGATTTGCCTGCTCATAACCAGGAGTGTCCCACAGGGTCAATGCGTCGCCAGTCGTGGATTGCCAGTGATAATCTTGGATTGCGTCGGTGCTGGGCAATAGATCTACAGTGGCTTTGTGTTCCACAAATAGCGTGTTGATTAAGCTGCTTTTACCGGCTCCAGTCCGCCCTACGAGCAAGATATTGACTGGCTTTTGCTCAACTTGGTCTAGCGGCTCTGCTTGGGACAAAATCTCTTGCAACGTTTGCGTTTTGACGACTGGAATGGTCAGCGTTGGGGCAACGTCTTCTAGAGTTGGCAGTTTGCCGCTATACAGCGCGATCGCCTGATTGCTCAAATTTCGCAGGGCGGCTTGCTTCAAAAGCTGGCTTAAATTGACCAATAGCTGTTGGCTTGCCTGATTGCCGTGGCGTTGGCTGGCTTGTCGGGCAAGAGCTACTGCTGGGTTTAAAAACCATTGTGCCCAGTTCCAGACTCGTAATAGTTTCCGTGCCGATGGTTCTAGCTTGCGATAGACCTCATAGGCTTGCACTGCTTGCCCAACGGTTACTTGGTTCAAGGCAGGAGAGAGTTTGCTCATCCATTGATCCATGTCGTCCACGGTGCCCCGAATCAAGGTATAGGCTTGCGGAATATAGATATTGAGCAGCGGTCGTTTGACTTCAGGGTGATAAACTTGGGCGATCGCGGTCACCAATTCCTGACAGCGCTGCCAAAAGGTTGACCAATCTTCCCATATCGGCGGATCGGCTTGCACAGACTCCAAAATCTGCTGTAATGCGGCTTCTGTTTGTTGCCCCATGCCTCCAGATCCGCCTCCAGACGCGATGGAAGAGGTGCTGGATGCAGCTTGCAGTTCTTCCCGGACTTCTGAAATCACAGCTTCTAGCGGATCGACCGCAGGGCGAATCCAGTGGACGAGCAAAAATCGCCAGCCCACAAGCATCAGGGTGAATATTGCCCAAACCCAACTTAGTCCCCAGGTATGAATCTGAACGCCTGAAGCGATTAGCAAAAAGCTAACAATTCCCGCGATCGGAAGTCCTAAAACTGCCCACTGCCAAAGCTTTAACCGCACCATTGGTTTATTTATGACTCGTCTGCTTCCCAGTCTAGAATTATTTGGGGATCGCAAAAGTAAAAAATAACCGAAAGAGACTATTTTTGATATTTAGCGCTGAATGCTATTTAGATTGATCTGGAACGCTTGCAGATTGCTAAAAGAACTGAAGTTGGATGGAATTGCGCCAGAGACGATCGCTAAAGCGGATGTGATGGCGATCGCATGAATGACTACAGAATAGCGATTTAAAAGTGAATCAGACATAGCAACAAGACCGATTTTAGGAACATCTTGTGCTTAGTCTGGCTCTTGTTTTGCAGATTAAAAGTGATATTTTGGCGTTTTTGTGGTGATGTCTATCACATATCTTCGTTTATTACATTTCTTCATAGCCCTGAATATTCTCTAGCTCAAACTGTCGCAAAATTGCCGTCGATTGGCGCGTTAAGACTTCTGAACCTTTCACAACAATTAAGTATTTGCCAGCACTCAAGCGGTTTCGATAGGGCAACGCATCCCCGCTACCAAAAGCAAGCCCCGCACCGCCGCCGACAAAAAAGCTTCCCATTGCCCCAGATGCTGCGCCCAACAAACCACCAATTACATGATCGCCAAATTCTCCTGCCCAGGCAAAAGTACCTAAATTTGTAATCGAGCTAAAGGCGAATCCGGCGGCAAACCCAAAGGGAACTAACCAAAAGGACATCAATTTTGCGGAACGAGAAGCCTGTTCTCTAGGATCGATCAAGCCATACTCATCCGCACTTTTATATCCCCGCCCTAAAATCGTAATGCCCGTCATCGGCAGCCCCTTTGCTTCCAAAGCAGAGTAAGCAGCCTCCGCCTGAATGCGATCGCTCAGCACAGCCACAAGATAATTCATAAACTCGATAATCCCATTTCTACTGCGACTCATCTTCTCTTTAGGATATCAGGAGAAGGGCGAGGGGCGAACGATGAATGACGAGTGGTGAATGACGAGGGGCGAGTATGAGAAGTTTTGTTCGCAAAGCGTCTCCGTAGGAGATATTTTGAGTTCTTTCTTCCTCTCACCTCTCATCTCTCGCCTCTCCCCTCTCGCCTTTTTCCTACCAATGACATCCTGATGTGATCAGTTCAACTACTTTTTCGGCTGTGAGGGGTTTGGAGAAGAAGTAGCCTTGTCCAAAATCGCAGTCGAGCGATCTCAGTTGGGCTAACTGTTGCGGTGTTTCAATGCCTTCTGCGACGACTTTCATGTTCATCGTTTGGGCAATTTTTACGATGATGGGAACTAGCCCCAACTGTTCTTCGGTGCCATCTAATGACATGACGAAGGAGCGATCGATTTTGAGATAGTCCATTGGAAAGGATTGCAGATAGCTGAGCGAAGAATAGCCTGTACCAAAGTCATCCATACTGAGTTGAATCTGCTGTTGTCGCAGTTTAGCCAAGATATCTGCCGCCGATTTAGGATTGTCCATAATGGCGCTTTCGGTGACTTCCAGTTTGAGGCAACGGGGAGACAATTCGGCTTCTGCCAGAATGTGAGTAATCTGCTGCATCAAATTCAGTTGGGCAAACTGACGAGCAGACAGGTTCACACTCACGCTAAAGGTTGGATCAATCACGCCTTGTTTCTGCCAATTGCGGATCTGATGACAAGCTTCTCTAAGAACCCAAGTGCCAATTTCGCCAATCAACCCGGTTTCCTCGGCGACAGGAATAAAGGTAGAGGGTGGAATAAAACCGCGATCGGGGTGGTTCCAGCGGATGAGTGCTTCTAGTCCGGCAATTTTGCCAGAATCGAGTGCCACAATGGGCTGATAGTTGAGGGAAAACTCTTGTTGGCTAATTGCGCGACGCAGGTCGCTTTCAGTTTGGAGCAATTGCAGCGCTACTCGATGCATCGTAGTTTGAAAGATGCGATATTGGGCTTTGCCGGCGGCTTTTGCATGATACATGGCAGTGTCGGCATCGCGCAGCAAGTGTTCGGGTTTGTCGTAGTCGATTTTGCCAAAGGCGATACCAATGCTGACATTGATGAAGACTTGATGATCGGCTAGAGCGAAGGGTTCAGCAAACGCTGCTAGGATTTGATCGGCAAATTGGATTGTGCTGTCTGGATCAATGATTTGGGTGAGCAGAATGGCAAATTCATCGCCGCCAAGTCGGGCTAAAGTATCAGTGTGCTTGAGATGCTGTTTGAGCCGTTGAGCGATCGCCATAAGTAACTGATCGCCTACAGAATGTCCTAATGAATCATTGACAATTTTGAACCGATCGCAATCTAAAAACAATACTGCAAACGGTAAATCTGGCTGGGCTTTCAACTGGTTTAGCGCTGCATCAAGGCGATCAATAAAAGCAGCCCGATTTGCCAGTTGCGTCAGCGAATCACACAGCGCCATTTCAAGCAGCCGAGCATTGGCAATTTCAAGCTGCTGCGTTCGCTCAATCACCCGTTCTTCCAAGTGAACATTCAGTCGATGAATTTTTTGTTCTGCGGTTCGGAGCGCCAATTGATGCTGCACCCGCGCCAGCACTTCCTCAAAGTGAAACGGTTTTGTCATATAATCTGCCCCGCCCACCTTGAACGCTTTCACCTTATCAAAGGCATCATCCAAAGCACTCAAAAAAATGACTGGAATTTCTGCGGTATGAGGCATCTCTTTTAAGTAAGCGCACACCGCATAGCCATCCATGTCGGGCATCATAATATCTAGCAAAATCAAATCGGGGACTCGCGCTTGAACTGCTGTCAATGCTAGCTGACCATTGATCGCTTTGCGAACTTGATATCCTTCACGAGTCAGCATGGTTGACAGCAGGCGCACATTCTCGGCAGTATCATCTACCACAAGAATATCAATAGGTTGGATATCGGAGGGTTGGATATCGGAGGGTTGGATATGGGAGGATTGGGTATCAAAGTGGTTGTAACTCATGTGATTTTTACAGGTTAAGCCCCAAATTCTGCGCGAGTTGAGTCAGAGTCATAATTTGATCAAACCGAAAGTTATTCACGAGTTTGGTTAAGGCGTGGATAAATTCAGTTTGATCGGGGGGAATCTCCTCAATCAGTTGCAATACCAGAGTATCGCTCCCTTGAGCCGCCGAAGAGTGCAGCTTTTCGAGCCAGTCTTTGGACATGATGGCTAAGGACTGGGCATCTAAAGTGAAATTGGCTGAGGGAGAAGGGAGAAAGTGTTGTTCAGGCGGCGGTTGACTGGGTTCATAACGGTATTTCACTCCTAGATACTCTGCCATTTTTGCCAGCACTTCGTCTCGTTGGAAGGGCTTACGGACAAAATCATTGCAGCCGCTTTCGAGAATCTTTTGGCGTTGCTCTTCAAATACGCTGGCAGTAACGGCAATAATGATGGTGGATTGTCCGATTGGATCTGATTTTATGTGTTGAGTTGCTTCAAACCCGTTCATTACAGGCATTTGCATATCCATCCAAATGATATGGGGTTGCCAATGTTGCCAGATCGCGATCGCATCTTGTCCATTCTTTGCCTCTTGTATATCAAATCCAATGCTTGTCAAGAAGCGTACCAAAATTAATCGATTAGTTGGATCATCATCCACGATCAACACTCGATAATTGGGCTGACCGGGGGCTAATCCCACAGCTTGTTTATACTGGCTATCTTTTTCTCTTACTTGGTCTGCGGCAATTGCGATCGCCGGAATCTCAAACGTAAAATCAGATCCTTGACCCGGTTGACTAACGACCGTAATAGCCCCCCCCATCAACTGCACAAACTTTTGGCTAATGGCTAACCCCAACCCCGTGCCCTCTGAAAATTTTGTTCCTGTTTCAGTTTGCCCAAAGGGTTGAAATAAATGACCAATTTCTGCCGATGTCATCCCAAGACCCGTATCACGCACTGTAAAGAGTAGGGAGTGCAGGGTTGGGAGTGCGGGGTCGGGAGCGCGGAGTGCAGGATTAGAAGTTAGATCTGTTGAACATTCGCCATTCGCCCCTCGCCATTCGCCATTTCCCAAACTGACTTGCACCCAAATATAGCCCGTTGGAGTGAATTTAATCGCATTACTCACTAGGTTGATCAGGACTTGATTGAGCTTGTTTTCATCGGTGCGGATGTATCGAGGTACAGCACTCTCGCGATCGCACACTAGTTGCAGCCCTTTAGATTGACATTTGAGTTGAAACAGCGCGGCTAAATTATCGAGGAGACGGTAGAGATCAAAGTTAGCTTCGCTGAGCGTGATCCGTCCGGCTTCGATTTTGGACATTTCCAAAACATTATTGATCAGCGCCAGTAAATGCTCACCGCTGCGGCTAATGATTTCGACATATTGACGGTGTTCGTCCAATAATAAAGGGTCGCGGCTCATCAATTGGGTAAAACCCAAAATGGCATTGAGTGGCGTGCGGAGTTCATGGCTCATGTTGGCTAAAAATTCACTTTTTGCCTGATTTGCAGCATCGGCGGTTTCTTTGGCGATTTGCAGTTCGGTCGCCTGGCGCTGCGTTTGGGCAAGGAGTTCAGCTTGTTGAACGGCAACGCCTAATTGAGAACCAATTTGTAAGACGATTTTAGTTTCGGTAGAATCCCATTTACGCGGGGCAGAGTTTTGGTAGGCAATTAGCGATCCCCATAGTTGATTGCCAGAGAAGATCGGTACGCTGAGATAGGCTTTTGCTTGAAATTGTTCTAATTGTTCAATATCCTGCGATCGCAGCCCCGCTTGATAAATATCACTGATACAGGAATAGCTGACTCCTAGGGTATCCATGCTGTCGTTTGCAGCCTGTAAGTAGTCAACAGAGATTTTTTCAGCATCTGATAGAGGATTGGATACGAGTGGAATCCATCCCTTTGCAACCGATTCTGCAACAATAGATTCTTGGTTGAATGGGTCGGTGCGAAAAATGACGACGCGATCGCACTGTAAAGCTTGCCGCAGTTCTTCTGTAGTCGCACTAAAAATTCGTTCTAGCTTGAGGGTTTGGCGCATTCGCTGAATCACACGGGCGATCGTCCGTTCCCGCTCCGCACTTTTTCGCAACCGCTCTTCTGTTTCTTTGCCCTCGGTAATATCTGTGACCAATCCATCCCAAATAATGCTCTCATCGGGCTGCAACTCAGGACGAGCATTGCCCCGCAGCCACTTTGTCTGTTGACTAATCACAATCCGCCAGACAAAATCCCACGGTTGCAAGGTACGGGCAGATTCGCCAATTGAATGATTTAAACCCGTAATATCTTCAGGATGAGTTAAATTCCAGCCTGCCCCCACATCGTGGATCAATGCTTCTGGTTCTCTGCCAAACAGATTTCGGCAACCTGGACTGACATATAGAAAGGAAATGTTACCTGTGGGCTTGAGCATAAACTGATAGATCATACCGGGCACATTTTCCGCCAAATTTTTATAGCGCGAGTTGCTGCGTTGAAGGGCATCTTCTGTTTGTTTTTGGTGGGTGATGTCGCTTAAGGTGCAGACGACACGCTCAATAGTGCCATCGGCAGACTGGTGCAGGTTCACGTTGACCAAAAGCCAGCGGCAACCGGAGAGGTCAGGACAAACGACTCCTAAGACGCGATCTCGAATGGGTTGGCGTTGGGCGATCGCCTGTTGAATCGGGAACTCGGCTGCCAACAAAGGGTGTCCATTGTCATCTAAAAATTGCCAGCCTGGATCAGTAGGAAGTTCAAATCGTTTCGCTTTCCCACTGATTCCTAGCAGTTCAATGGCGATCGGGTTACATACCAAAACTTCTGCTTCCGCATTTAATAGCAGCACTCCCACTTGCATGGTTTGCACCAATCGACAAAATTGGTCTTCACTTTTTTGCCATGCCCGCTGATACGTCTGGCGCACCAACAAAAACTGGGCGATCGCCACAATCAACAGAATTGCAATGCTCAAGCCGATCGCAAATGAAAAGGTATTAATGCCCTGAAAAAAAGGTACGGTTTCTAGCGGATAAAGCAGGTCGCCCATAAATTTCGTAGTGAAAAAACGTAATGGCAGCATTCACACCGAATCATCACTCGTATTATCGTCCTGTCCCGCAAAAAACGTAGCGGCTCACAAATCCCTAAGTAAAAGCCTTTATTTCAAAATGCTCATGCAGAAAAGAATACTTTACTTGCAAAAGAAAAACAGTTCAAATCACAGAAAAATCAACAGCACACCACTTCAGATAGAGTAACGCTTTAGCGAGTTGCAAGCCGAGAAAGGTTTTGAGTTTCACGTTTTAAAGGGAAAGCTTTAAACACAGTAAAACGCACCCAAGTAGCCGTAATGCATTAAACCAAGCTCACACCGAAGTCCACATGTTTGATTTTCGCTGGTTTCCCATCCAGTTACAGTGGCAAAATGGTCATACCGTAATTAACAGAAACTAACTATGACGATCGCAATGCTGAATGCTGCTTTAGAGCAGAGATGTGCTTTGAAGGTAATTAGTGGGCTAAATAATTTTGATCGCGATCGCGTTGCTGCCGTGGTCAATGCCGCCGATCAGGGTGGGGCGACCTTCGTAGACATTGCCGCTGATCCAGACCTGATTCGCATGGTCAAGCGCTTAACGAGCCTGCCTGTGTGTGTCTCTGCGGTGGAGCCTGCCAAATTGGTTGCCGCCATGCAAGCCGGAGCCAATCTGGTCGAAATTGGCAACTTTGATAGTTTCTATGCTCAAGGCATTCGGTTTGAAGCCGCTGAAGTATTGGCAATCACCCGCGAGACACGCCGCTTGCTGCCATCCGTAATGCTCTCAGTCACGGTTCCCCACATTTTGCCGCTGGATCAGCAAGTTGAATTGGCAGAACAATTAGTCAAAGCGGGGGCAAACATCATTCAAACCGAAGGCGGCACGAGTAGCGCACCGATTCATGCCGGAACTTTGGGCTTAATTGAAAAAGCGGCTCCAACGCTGGCGGCTGCTAGTGAAATTTCTCGTGGCGTAAATGTGCCAGTGCTGTGTGCTTCTGGGTTATCAAGTGTGACGGTGCCCATGGCGATCGCGGCGGGTGCGGCGGGCGTAGGCATCGGCTCTGCAATCAACAAACTCAACAGCGAGATCGAAATGATTGCAGTGGTACGAAGTTTAGTAGAAGCGCTGGCGGCAAACAAAGTTCGCGATCGTGTGTAGTTAGACTGCATAGAGACGCAATACATCGTGCTATTGCGTCTCTACAGAAAATAGCGGCTTTAGTGTTTGTAGAATAAATACCAAAGCTCAGCCAGCCCATCATTGAAAACAATGCCCCAAGAAATTCTTAAACAGATTATTAACCAATTACAAACTCTAGAGCCATCTGAATTAGAACAGCTTAGTCAAGCAATCCAGAGTTATTTGATAGACAGGGAAACAGCCGCTAAACGAGCCATATTCCATCAAGCATTGGTTGAAACAGGATTAGTGCGACAGATTAAGCACCCTACTGTTCAGCAAAGAACCCGCCCATCTCTGATTCAAATTCAAGGTGAGTCTGTTTCCCAAACAATTATTGCGGAACGCCGCTAGCGCAAATAGAGGGAGTGTTGTGAAACCACCGCAAACTTTAGAAACTCAGCGATTATCCTTGAGACAACCAGTCATTGAAGATGCTGTATCCATTTTTGAGCAGTATGCCCAAGACCCAAAAGTGACGAAGTACATTGGTTGGCAACCTCACAAATCTATTGCAGTGACCCATGAATTCATCAATCGCTGCATCTCCGTTTGGGCGGATGGTTCCGCGTTTCCCTATGTACTGATTCGCCAAGAAGATGCTCAACTCGTTGGCATGGTAGAAATTCGCATCACTAACTATAAAGCAGATTTGGGGTATGTTCTGGCAAAATCAGAATGGGGCAAAGGATATATGCCAGAAGCGGTACAAGCATTGACTAATTGGGCATTAGCGCAGGATCAAATCTATCGGGTATGGGCTTTTTGTGATGTTGAAAACTTAGCATCAGCGCGAGTGATGGAGAAAGTTGGAATGCAAAGAGAAGGAGTGTTAAGGCGATGGTTCATTCATCCAAATTTATCTAAGGAGCCACGAGATTGTTACTGTTATGCGGTGAGTAAATAAAGCTCAAATAGATTGTGTAAAGCAGTCTTGTTTATTTCTATTTGTTCTCCTTTGATCCTGACTTACTTGACTAGATTTGAGATTGTCGAAAAATTAGTACAGAGTGTATTAAAAGTGAATTGGAGATTGCTATGAATGCTCAAATTTCTACCCACTTCACTATTGAAACCGAACAAGAAGAGGATGGTCGTTGGATTGCTGAAATATTAGAGATTCCGGGTGTTTTGGCATACGGTGAAAATCAACAACAGGCGATCGCCCATGTTCAGACTTTAGCGTTACGAGCCATTGCCGATAAGCTAGAGCATGGAGAAATAGCTTGAATCTGCTGAATCGCGATCGCCCTCCTCTTCTTTCGCTCCGTGCCCTATTTCCCACTCTCTCTTAACGTTGCTTTCGCTTGTTGCCAAAGGGTTTCCAGTTCTGCCAGGGTATAGTTTTCCAAGGGGCGATCGGCGACGGCTTCCATCAGTTGCAGGCGTTGAACGAAACGTTTGTTGGTGCCTTGAAGCGCGGCACTTGGATCGAGGTCATACCAGCGGGCAAGGTTGATCACGGTAAACAATAGATCGCCCAGTTCAGATTCTTGATGGGCTTTATCTCCGCTGGCGATCGCGTCTTTAAATTCCGTCAGTTCTTCATTGAACTTCTCCCACACGCCATCTACGGTTTCCCATTCAAAGCCTGCTGCTGCTGCTTTTTGCGAAATTTTTAAGCTTGCCATGATCGGGGGCAGCGATCGCCCATAGCGACTTAATTTTTTGCTCAAAGGCTGGATAACATTAGGATCTTCCCCTTTTTCCACCGCTTTAATCTGCTCCCAGTTTTGGTGTAGCTCGTCAATTGTTTGCACTTTCACCTTCCCAAATACATGAGGATGGCGACGAATTAATTTTTGACTGATTCCCTCTGCCACATCTTGGAGCGTAAATTGTCCTGCATCACTAGCCACTTGAGATTGCAGCACTACTTGCAACAATAAATCACCTAACTCTTCGCAAATGGCGGACGTATTTCCACTCCGAATGGCATCCACAGTTTCGTAAGCTTCTTCAATTACATAGGGAATCAGGGTCTCTGGAGTTTGGGCAAGATCCCACGGACAGCCGCTATCGGGCGATCGCAACTGGGCAACTACTTCGACTAACTGCTGTATAGCGCTCAGAACTTCGGCTTGTTGAGGCGTTGGCTCAAAAGTGCCCATGTTACACCCTCTACGATTAATTCCATGCTTTAACTTTAGCGGCAGTTGGAAACTTTGCTATGCTACAACTGATTCGGGTAGTTTAGTGAGATTCTGCTGTTTTCCTTTAAGTTTTATCCCGCAACAGGGCTTGAAACCGTTGATCGGTGCGGATGCGGTTGAAGTTGGGGTCAGTTTTTGCCATGAGTTGACACAAGTAAGGGCTATAGCCGATCGCTTGCTTCAAGTGTTCGATCGCCCGATCTAAGTTATTTTGCAAGGCATAGCAGCAAGCTTTACCGTACCAGGCATTGGCATTATTCGGCTTTACCTGCAAGGATTTATCAAAACTGGCGAGGGAGTCTTGAAACTGCTCTAGCTTAGAAAGCACCATGCCGCGATAGTTCCAGGCATAGTGGCAGCTAGGCTTGATAATCAACGCATTGTTAAGGCTCGTGAGTGCTTCCGGATAGCGGTTCAGGCAGCTTAGGGCGACTGCCTTGTTATACCAAGCCTTGTAGCTGTCGGGTTTGCGAGTTAACACTTGCTCAAAACTGGCGATCGCGTCCTTATAGCGACACAACCCCATTAAGGCTTTACCGTGGTTTTGCCACGCCCGATAGTCTTCGGGTTGAAACTTTAACGCCCGATTAAAACTGATAATGGCATCTTCATATTGAATCAGTTTTGCTAAAACAATTCCTCTTCCCTGCCATGCGGGGGCATACTTGGGCTGGAGCGCGATCGCCCGATCAAAGCTAACCAGCGCATCTTCATACTGCCCCGCGCTTTCCAAAGCATAGCCCCGACAATTCCACGCTCTATGATCGCGGGGATGAGCGGTTAAAATGGCATCATATTTATCTACCGCCCTAGCATGGTGCCCTAGTTCGCGGAGAACATGCCCATGACTATATAAAATTTGGGAGTCTTCGCTGTGATTCATAGGGACTCTTCAGATATTCACACTCACTCAATGTACCAACAGCGCTAGCTCGTAGAAACTGATTAGAATCTATGCTAATAGAATGCCCCCAACTTTAGAATTTGTTTCTTGAGATTTTAGAATTGATTGCTTGAAGTCATTCATTAACTAGCTTGCAAAATTAAGGTTGCAAACCGCTCATCTGCTCGCAATCCATCAAAATCTGAGTTGGTTTTAGCAATTTCTCGATATTCTTGCGGGCTGAGTTCAACGGCTCGTTGCAAACTAGCAAATGCTAAATCATACTCTTCTTGAAGCGCATAGCAACACGCTTGATTGTAAAAGGTATTGGGGCTGTCGGGCTTTAAAGTTAAGGCTTTATTGTAGCTGGCGATCGCGGCTTCCAAATAACCTAAGTGATACAGGGCATTGCCGCGATTTGTCCAGGCTTCCTCAAAATCGGGCTTAAACTCTACCGCTTTGTTATAGGATGCCACAACGCTTTTCAGCTTTCCCAATTGTTTCAGCGCGAGTGCCCGATTATACCATGCCCAGTAGTAGTCAGGTTTAAATTCAATGGCGCGATCGTAGCTGTTCACTGCTTCGTCATAGCGCTCTAGGTTCCGTAGGGCAATCCCTCGATTATACCAAGCCCAGCAGTAGTTGGGGCGATATTTTAGGGCTTGATCGTAGCTGGCGATCGCCGCTTCATACTGGTGCAAGTCATCCAAGGCACTACCGCGATTGTTCCAGGCTTCCGAAAACCCAGGTTCATATTCGAGCGCCCGATCGTAGCTAGCAATGGCAGCTTGATACTGACCCAAACGGTAAAGGGCATTTCCCCGGTTATACCAAGCATCAGGATAGTCGGATTGTCGCATCAGAACTGCGTCATAGCTAGCGATCGCAGAACTGTAATCCTGCTGTTTATTCAAATACAGCCCTTTTTGAAAAAAGAAAATGACTTCTATTTCTTGAACGTCTGTCATGGTCGGTGCCGTCAATGTGAAAAGTAATCAGGGGGTATAGCAGTACGAGGAGAAGTCAAGACAACAACTGTCCGTTATTCCTTACTTCTCAAGGATTTTTGTGTCCCAAACTATCCATCCGTTGCTATATCTCTAAAGTGCCCCAACCCACCGACTAGATAAACAGCAAATATACAGAAGACTTTGCGGCAAGCTAAAATTTACTCAGTAAACTCCTGTATATCGGACCGTAAAGTTCTATCTGGCTTAGCGGTCGATTTAATATCGGTAATTGTTTGACCTGAGATTATTGAGCGTCAATCAGTTTATGAACAATCAAATTCATTGGCTTGTACCGGGCGATCGCCCGGTCGTCGATTTTGCGGCTCTGGCTCCAGATAAAAATAATCACACCAAGTTAAATGGAGAATGCGACAGATCTTCGGTTGAGACCATGACTGAGTAAAGCTTCTACAATTCAAAATATCTCCTACGGAGACGCTACGCGAACAAAATTCAAAACTCAAAATTCAAAACTCAAAACGGTATCACATTAGGGAGTCACCACAAAGGGGGAGATGATTGGATCTGCTTTTCCGGCATTGACGAGAGCTTGATAGACGATCGCGGCTACTTCTGCCCTAGTTGCCTCCCGATTGGGGTTGAGTTGAGCTAAGGTCGGATAATTAACGATAACCTGACGCTGGGTGGCGGCTGCCACATAGCCCTTTGCCCAAAAGGGAATGCTGCTGGCATCTTGATATCGCATGAGTAAGCTAGGGCTGCCATTACCATAGTTCAACCCACTGGCGAGGGCAACTAAAACCTGCACCCTGGGAATCGGCTGATCGGGTCTGAAATCGCCTTCTGGGTAGCCACTCATAAAGCCCCCTTGCACGGCGGTCTGAATAAATGGATAGCCCCAAAAGCTAGCGTTTACGTCTTTGAATTCTATTCGGGTACGGCGAGGTGCTGGCTCAAACGCTCGACTAATAATCGCCGCATACTGGACTCGTGTCACGCGATCATTGGGCAAAAATACTCCGCCCGGAAAGCCACTGATGACATTTCGCTTAGCGAGGGCTTCGATATATGCCTGTGCCCAGTTACCCTGCACATCCGAGAAGGGCGATCCACTGGAACCACCATTCGTCGAGCCACTAAAATCAACGAGTCCGGCAATTTTTTTTATATCAAGTGTATTGCCATAGGAAGTCACCGTATCGGGCGTGGCGTTGTCGATATCGTATTGCCCATTGTCCCGAAATACATTGTTGCCTGGATCAGTTGCCGTGCCCAAATCGGGTTTCGCCCGCGCCGTCAGCACGATCCCATCTCGCTGATTGTTAGCAATTAGGTTTCCCCGCAGCACCGGACGCGCTGCACCATTGAGATACAGCCCATCCACGTTTTGAATAAATTGGTTGCGGATAACTCTAGGCTGGGCATTCTCGCTCAGGCTTAAACCAAACCCGGTATTTTGAAACAGATTACTTTCAATTTGACCTTTGGCGTTGTTGGCGATCGCGATTCCATTGCCGCCATTCAGCGTAAAGATGTTGTTGGTAATGATCGGATTGGCGGTGCCTGTGACAAAAATTCCTTCCCGATTATTTTGGGTGAAGGTACAGTTTTCAATTGTAGGGTTAGCAGACTCGATCCAAATGCCCGTACCGCGAGTCACTTTATTGGTTACCGTTACACCGCGAATTTGGGCAGTTTTGCCGACCCACAGAGCCATGTTTTGTCCGGCAAAGGTGGGGCTAATCCGATACCCACTGCCTGTAATGATCGTGTTTTGCCCCCGCGACACTTCATCGCCCTGCAAAATCACGCCTTCAGGAATCACCAAGGGGAAGGTTTCGCCTGTTTGCTGGCTATAGGTGCCCGGTGCCAGTTTGACGGTAGTTCCAGATTTTGCCCGTTGGAGTGCGGCAGCGATCGTTCGGAGCGGACGCGCCAAACTACCCTCTGCCCCATCTTGCCCACTATTGGCATCGACATAGAGAATTGCTGCACTCAGGGGCGTTTGGGCAAGCATTGGAACTGCTTTTTGAATGGGCAATTGCGCTAATGCCCGATCATTAACACTGAGCATCAAAAGGCTGGATAGCAGAGCTAGAGGTTTGGTCTGGCAAAAAAAGTGCGTGGGTCGATTCATTGAATTCGCGTGCGGTGAGGAATGGTGGCGGTAAGAAATGGGCGATCGCAGAGAATGATCACCGCTCCACTGAAGCACTTTAAAGGGCTTGCCCAAATTTCATAGAGTTTATGATGATTCTTAACTGAACTTTGGCTATTTTCCTTTGAATTCCTCAAAAAAATTTACTTCAAAGCCGAGATGTGATTTGTTAGGGTGGATAGGCAACTTAGTGGGTTGGGTTGTCGTCAATATTTATTAAGTAGGTTCTGGGGGTTTTAGTATGCCATTTTCAACGTCTTCGCTTTATCGCACGGTGGGAGTGGCGATCGCCAGCGCCATTTTTTTGATGCATACACCCGCTGCTGAGGCGGCGGATAAAGTGGTGGTTCGCTACGGTATTTTGCGCCAGTCACTCTCGGTCGCAGAACTCTCAGCGTTTGCGGAAAAGGGCGAAATGTCTAGAAAGGTGGAACGCTACTTAGACATGACGAAGAGCGATCCGGCTGAGATTCGGCAAGTTTTGACTAAGCCGATTGATATTAGCTCTGGCACCGTCAATACTGCATTGAACAATCCTTTGGGCGATCGCATGTTGGATGAACTGGGTCGGATGATTCAAACCCCAGAAAATGAGGGTAAGGGCAACCGGGATGCATTGCGAACTGCGATGGTTCAATCTGCTGCCAAAGATAATCAAGTGTCGATTTTAGAAATCATTCAAAACTATCCCGCCGATGAGATCCATCTAGATGCTAAACGCATTATCAAAACCTATAACACGCTGGCAAAATTTCAAAAACCGATTGAAGGCGTTTTGAATAACCTAGGACCCGTTCGCGAACTCTTACAAAAGCAGGGGATTAACCTACCTGATTTTCTCAAGTGAAAACATCTTGTGTAAGAGCGCGGCATACCCTACGGGAAGCAAGCTACAGGCATATAGTTTGCTGGCTAAAGTGGAGGTTGATTACCAAATGCCACGCCCCTACAGACCTTCCCGCGATCGCTGCAAAAAGGGCACCTCTACTAGCTCACCCTGACTGGTGCCTACCTGGACTTTTAAGCCAGCGCCGCCTGCCTTTGTGCGAATATAGCCTAACCCAAATATACCTTGGGCAGTTTCAGTTAAGCTGGTGAGAACGCCAACTTTTTCCTCGTTTACGGTAATCACGGTTCCGGGTGTCGCCACCGTGTCGAATCGAATTCCCCAGATCTGCTGCTTTACACCTTTGTAGGTATCCAATCGGGCAATCGTTTCCTGCCCAATGTAGCAGCCTTTGTTGATGGAGATAGCTTGCCACAGACTGGCTTCCACGGCGTTGTAGTCTTCGGTTAATTCCGCATCGGGCATGGGACGACCCTGTTCAATCCGCAGTTGTTCCCAAGCGAGATCGCCCATTGGTACTGCTCCAGCTTGGGCGATCGCATCCCATACTGCCGCTGCATGATCTGTCTCAACAATCAGGGTATAGCCTTCTAAACCCAACCCATTTCCCACCGCCACCCGTACCGGATGATTGGCAATCTCTACCATGCAATGATTGCCATAGGGCTGAGTTTTCATCGCATCTACACCCAACTTCTCAAGTAGCGCTGAACTCTGGACACCCATCAGACTAAACAGTGCCGTTTCTGCGGTTAGGTCTTTCAACTCCACCTTATCGCCAAAGAAAATATAGCGCTCAAGCCATTGGATTAATTGATGACGGCGGCTGGGCGAAACCATGATCAATACGGCATCTTCTAACACATAAGCAGTTGCCAAATCGATGGTTCGGGCTGTGGAGGTGACAAATATCGTGTCGCAGCCTTGCCCTGGCTTCAAAGCCTTCAGGTCATTAGTACTTTGATTGTGCAGAAACGTTTGCCGATCAACGCCGCTGAGTTGCAGTCTGCCCCAACGAGTGCGATCGCAGACCACTACTCCATCCCGGGCTGCTGCGATCGCGTCTACATCATTGCCAAAATCAATGGGTACAGTAGAATCTTCCTCAAATCGGGCACCCTGCTGTTGTTGAACCTCTCGCAAACTCTGAATCATATCTATTCTGTAATCTGCTAATAGGATTCAGCTTATCGCGATTTGCCCATTGTCAACATTGCACAGTCCGAAGTGGGTTTGAGATTGAGATCGCGCAATATCCCTAACGGTTGAGGATTAGATCAATGGATACATCAATATCCGGAAAGGCAAGAGGATGGATGATGCCACTGGTGAGAATGATTTTTGAGGTGTAGTCGCCATTTTGCGGAGCGCGAAATACTACGAGTTCCATGGATTTCAGGTTGATGACCCAATATTCAGAAATGCCAACTTCTGCATAGATCTTACTTTTCACGTTCAGATCTTTATCTAAACTGGAATTGGCATATTCGATTAACCAAAAGATGTTTTCAGGATATGGATGATGCGATCGATATTCTCGCCCCAATCGCCGGACGATCGCTAAATCAGGTTGCGGTTCTGAATGATTCGGCAACGTTACTGGATGATTTTGTCGAACTTTGGCTTGATCGCTTAATAACCCAATTAAATATTCTCCCGCCTCATCACTGGAATAAGCATGTGGTTCTCCTTCCGCTGCCATTTCTACAATGTCTCCCTTTAAAAGCTCCACCCGGCGCTCGTCTAGAATGCCTATTTCAACTAAACGATGGTATTCTTCAAGCGTCCATTTAGCAGTGGTTAGGGTCATAGTAAATTGTCCCCGTGAAATTGATTTAGCTTAGCGTGGTTGAGTGGTTGCATTTATTTTAATTATTATTTCTATCCCTAATGTTGTAGCCTTTTTGACCTAAAACCGCGATCGCTCTCTAATCCAAACAACAAAAAAGCGATCGCCCCTTTGTGAGAAGCGATCGCTTGTCGAATATTTGATTTTAGAAAGGGCTAGCGTTCTAACCCTTAAACCTCTTCTAGTAATCGAAGTCGCCGCCGCCCATGCCACCGCCGCCGCCAGCAGGTGCGCCATCTTTTGGTTCGGGCTTATCAACCACGATGCATTCGGTGGTCAACACCATGCCCGCGATCGACGCTGCATTTTGCAGAGCAGAACGGGTTACTTTGGCAGGGTCAACGATGCCTGCTTCAAGCATGTCTACGAACTCATTGGTTGCTGCGTTAAAGCCAACGTTAAAAGATTTCTCTTTCACACGTTCAGCAATCACCGCACCGTTTTGACCCGCGTTTTCAGCGATTCTCTTTAAAGGCGCTGCCAATGCACGCGAGACAATCAGCGCGCCTGTCAGTTCTTCACCAACTAGCGTGTTATTTGCCCAAGTTTCTAACTCAGGACCCAAGTGAGCTAGGGTTGTACCGCCACCGGGAACGATGCCTTCTTCCACAGCCGCTTTGGTTGCGTTGATGGCATCTTCCAACCGCAGTTTGCGATCCTTCATTTCGGTTTCGGTTGCTGCGCCGACTTTGATTACTGCAACGCCACCTGCCAATTTAGCCAAGCGCTCTTGCAGCTTTTCTTTATCGTAGGAAGACTCGGTTTCTTCCATTTGACGACGGATTTGCTCAACACGCGCTTGAACTGCGCCATCATTGCCTTCTGCGACAATGGTGGTGTTGTCTTTAGTGATGGTGATGCGGCGAGCTTTACCGAGACTATCTAGTTTGACAGCATCTAGTTTCAAGCCTGCATCTTCGGTGATTACTTGTCCACCGGTGAGTACAGCGATGTCTTCCAGCATTGATTTGCGGCGATCGCCAAACCCAGGAGCTTTCACAGCCGCCACATTCAACACACCGCGCAAACGGTTGACGACTAGGGTTGCCAGTGCTTCTTTCTCAATATCTTCCGCAATGATCACCAAAGGACGACCGGAGCGCGCCACTTGCTCAAGTACAGGCACCAAGTCTTGCACCAAAGCGATCTTTTTGTCGGTCAACAGGATGAAAGGCTCTTCCATCACGGCTTCCATCCGTTCCATGTCGGTGGCGAAGTAGGGAGAGATGTAGCCTTTATCGAAGCGCATCCCTTCAGTGACTTCCAGTTCGGTCGTCATGGATTTGCCTTCTTCCAAGGAAATCACGCCTTCCTTGCCCACTTTATCCATAGCGTTGGCGATCATGGCACCCACTTCTTCGTCGTTTCCGGCGGAGATAGCACCCACTTGAGCGATCGCCTTAGAATCTTCAACAGGACGCGCATGTTCCGCAATCTTGTCTACCAAGAATCCGGTTGCCTTGTCGATCCCGCGTTTGAGGGCGATCGCATTAGCACCCGCTGCCACGTTCCGCAGACCTTCTTTGACCATCGCATGAGCCAAAACGGTTGCAGTGGTGGTGCCGTCTCCGGCTGCGTCGTTGGTTTTGGAAGCCGCTTGACGAATCAACGCCACGCCAGTGTTTTCCACATGGTCTTCCAATTCAATTTCCTTAGCAATGGTGACCCCATCGTTGACAATTTGGGGTGCGCCAAATTTTTTCTCTAGAACGACGTTGCGACCTTTGGGACCCAAAGTGACTGCCACCGCTTCAGCCAAAATATCCATGCCGCGCTCTAGGGCACGACGAGCGTTTTCGTTGTAAATAATCCGCTTAGCCATAAGTCTGTGTTGCCTTTGTGAATAGTAGAAATGGTGTAGAAGGAGATAGAACGGAAAATTTTGAGCGTTGAATTTTTAATTTTGAGTTTTTGAACGACCGTCTGAATTCAAAACTCAAAACTTAGAACTCAAAACTATTCCCTAATCCACGATCGCCAAAATGTCCTTCTCAGACAACAAAACGTACTCTTCAGTACCTAGTTTGATGTCGGTGCCAGCATATTTTGAGTAAAGAACCTTGTCTCCGATTTTCACTTCGGGTTCTTGGCGAGAGCCATCTTCACTGCGCTTACCAGGACCCACAGCCGCAATTTCGCCGACCTGGGGCTTCTCTTTTGCGGTATCTGGCAACAAAATGCCGCCAGCGGTTTTTTCTTCAGAAGGGCTGACCTTCACAAAAACGCGATCGCCTAAAGGTTTAACAGTAGAGACGCTCAACGATACAGATGCCATATGCAATGCTCCAAACTAGCGGGTTGACCAAAGAAAATTTTTCAGAAGATGTGGCTGATCTGAATGAGAGACTTCATTCCAAAAAAGGCTACAGCCCAAAAAACCACAAATAACGATAGGCTTAGCCAAAAGATTGTTGACTAAACGCCAAACGTTACGTCTGTTAATAGTCTAACGGGTTAGAGCCATTTTTAGCACTCTCACCTCTTGAGTGCTAATTTAGCGAAACCACTAGGATGAATGCAATCTTGGGGACTGTACGGGTTTCCGTACTGAGAATTACCATTTTTTATAGGCTAGGAACTTACCGTTCATCGTCACCTTAACGCGATCGCCCTTGGGATCTTCCACCTTGTCGATATCCAGCGTGAAGTCGATCGCGCTCATGATTCCATCCCCAAACTTTTCGTGAATGATTTCCTTCATCGGCATCCCATACACCTGCATGATCTCGTAGAAGCGATAGATCAGCGGGTCAGTGGGCACGACAGGACCTAACCCTTTTGCAGGGCAAGCCGTTAGTTCAATCACAAAATCTTGGCTGAGTCCCAATGCCTCAAGTAGTTTGCTGGCTTCATCCTCTGAAGCGCTGGCTTGCCCATAGAAAACCGCTGCAATCCAGACTTCATCTCGACCCAGCAATGCTTCCAAATCGGTAAAAGTGATCCCTTTTGCTTTTTTTGCCGTTAATAGCGTTTGGGTAATTGCGGAAATTTCAACACTTGCCATGAATAATCCAATTCCTTTTTATATAGGGGTTAAGGGTGTTGCTGAAGCAAGCATGATTTGCCCTCATCCCCAACCCTTCTCCCAGCGGGAGAAGGGAGCTAGAAGTCTTGTTCCCTCTCCCGCTGGAGAGGGCTAGGGTGAGGGCGAATTTTGATATTCATACCTCAATTCAGCAACGCCGGGTTAAGAAACTATCAAGTTTCCCTCCGCAGAATAGGATGCAATTAGGGCGTAAACGGTATAGGTTGTAACTCTGAAAAGTATGACTAAATAATGCAGTTGAGATCACCAGCACGACGAGAAAAACGAAGATTTTCCTGATAATCCACTGGGCAATCAATTACGGCTGGAACATTTTGTTCTAATGCTTCCTTTAAAGTGGGAATTAAATCGGCACAGGATTCCACTCGATAGCCTTTTAAGCCCATGCTTTCCGCTAGTTTGACAAAATCAGGATTGGTAAATTTGACAAAACAGGATGAGCCAAACTGGTTTTGTTGCTTCCATTCAATCAAGCCATAGCCGCCATCGTTGAAGATCAGCGTGACAAATGGCGTATCGACTCGCAAGGCAGTTTCCAATTCCTGGCAGTTCATCATAAAGCCACCATCGCCTGTAACTGCAACCACACGGCGATCGCGATGCACCAGTTTTGCTGCCAGTGCCCCTGGAATCGCAATGCCCATTGCGGCAAACCCATTGGAAATAATGCAGGTATTGGGGCGTTCGCAGTGATAGTGCCGCGCCATCCACATTTTGTGAGCGCCCACATCTGAGATCACAATGTCATCGGCTTCCATCACTTGGCGCAGGTCATAGACAATTTTTTGCGGCTTAATCGGGAAAGATTCATCATTGGCGTACTGGACATAATCTGCCCGAATTTCGTCGCGCAGTTCTAGGGCGTAGGGGGCGGGTTGATGAGTGCGGTCGCAGCGTGCCAAAATTTCTGTCAGTGAGTCGGAGAGATCGCCCACCACTTCGGCGATCGGAATATAGCTGCTGTCTACCTCCGCTGGCGTTGTTCCAATATGAATGATCGGCACCGCGCCATCAGGATTCCACTTTTTCGGCGAATATTCAATCAGGTCATAGCCCACACAAATTACTAAATCTGCCTTGTCAAAGCCACAGCTAATATAGTCGCGCTGCTGCAACCCCACTGCCCACAGCGCCAAAGGATGGGTGTAGGGAATTACACCTTTGCCCATAAATGTGTTTGCCACGGGAATATTTAGTTGGGTAGCAAACTCGGTCAGTGCAGCGCTGGCATTTGCCCGAATTGCGCCATTGCCAACCAAAATCAATGGGTTTTGTGCTTGAGAAATGGCTGCAACCGCTGTTTCAATGCTGTGAAACGACGCATAGGATTTTTCCTGCCCATCGGTTTTTAGCGGTTTGCCCGTCGCAATCATCGCCGCAATATTTTCTGGCAAATCGATATGCACGGCTCCAGGTTTTTCAGCCTGCGAGATCTTAAATGCCTTTCGCACAATTTCAGCCGTGTTGCTGGGGCGAACAATCTGGGCGTTCCACTTGGTCACTGGCGCAAACATCGCCACCAAATCTAAATATTGATGGGATTCGATATGCATTCGATCGGTGCCGACTTGTCCAGTGATGGCAACTAGAGGAGCGCGATCGAGATTCGCATCTGCCACACCCGTCATCAAGTTTGTGGCACCGGGACCCAAGGTAGACAAGCACACTCCCGCTTTTCCCGTGAGGCGACCATACACATCCGCCATAAATGCTGCGCCTTGCTCGTGGCGGGTGGTGATGAATTGGATTGAAGACTGCTTAAGGGCTTCCAACACATGCAGATTTTCTTCACCCGGCAACCCAAAAATATACTGAACTCCTTCGTTTTCCAAACATTGGACTAACAGTTCTGCCGTGTTGATTTGAGTGAGGTGTTCAGGGCTTTCGACTCCGTGCTGTTGGGATACAGCATTGGTGATGTCTAGGTTTTCGGGCATGGTGTGTCCTCTTGGCTGATCGGCGATCGCGATTGACATAGCGCAAATCGTGCTTGAGATTAGTGCTACTTCTAAGATTCCTTTTCTAAGCCGCTCTTTCCCAGCGATCGCACGAATCTATTAAACTCTTAAACTCTCTTCAAATCTCGCAATCTTTATGGGAAGGTGTTGGGTGTCAGTTTCTAGAAGTAAAGCAGAGGATATTTTCACCCTGCGATCGCCCCTAATGCTTTGAGTCCAACTTTTTGTGCTTCAGAAATGCCCGTTACTCCAAGGATATTCATCCCTTCGTAAGGAAGCTTTCTGCTTAAAGTTTGGACTGTTTTGCCAGTTTTCACATCCCACAGTTGGATGGGTTGTTCATAATAGGACATCGCCAACAGATCACTCACTGGGTGCCAATCCGCATCCATGCCCCAATTTGTGCCCTCAATGACGCATTCACAGTCGCCTGTGCTGACCTGCCAAATTCTGATCGTCGAATCAGTACAAACACTCGCCATCTGACTACCATCGGCACTCCAGGTTACGGAATTAATATATCCAGGTGCGTGCCCGTGTAAGGTATTCAAACACTTTCCAGAGTCTACATCCCAAAGTTTAACCGTACCTACGTGGTCTCCACTTGCCAGAGTCTTACCATCCGGACTAAAGCTAAGTGATTGGACAGGATAATTCACATCAATGACGCGATCGCAGACACCCCGGCTTAAATCCCAAAATCGAATGGTGCCATCTGTACTGCCGCTGGCAATGCGATTACCTGCTGGAAAGCCAATCACGGAATTCACCTGATGCCGATGATCAGATAGCGTTAACAAACATTGCCCAGAATGAATATCCCAAAGTCTCACGGTTTGATCGTTGCCACTACTAATCACATAATTTCCATCCCGACTCCAAGTAACTGCCTTGACCCAATGGTGATGTCCAAGTAGTACATTCAAACACCTCCCAGTTTCAACATCCCAGATACGAACAGTGGCATCTGCACTACAACTCGCAATCAAACGTTCGTCCGGACTCCAGGATACAAACAGCACTTCATTGTTATGTTCCTGAAAGAGTCTGAGACATTCACCCGTTTGGCTATTCCACAGTTGCACGGTATGATTCGTGCTACTACTCAAAAGGCGAATTCCATCCTTGCTCCACTTGATACACCAGGATGAATTGCTATGTCCTTGCAAGGTTTTGACACAGTGCCCAGTTTGAGTATTCCAAAGTTTCACAACGTGGTCAGGGGATACAGTGGCAAGGGTTTTACTATCCCGACTCCACGCAACTGCCCAAACCCAGCTTTGGTGTTCCTGAAACATTTGCAGGCATTGCAGTGAACAATCCCACAGAGTGGTAGTACAATCGGCGCTTCCTCCAGCTAACATTTGCCCATTGGGGCTCCACTCCAGCCGCCAAGTATAATCCCGTGTGGCGATCGCCTGTAAACATTTCCCTGTTTGCCAATCCCAAAGTTTGACGGCTTTATCATACCCACTGCTGGCGAGAATGTTGCCATTGGGATGCAACGCCAGAGACAGCACCCAACCTTCATGGGCTTGAATCACTCGAATACAGTTACCAGAAGCGACATCCCAGAGTTTAATCGTATGATCCATGTAAGCTCCTGCCAGCACTGTTCCATTGGCAAGCCATGTGGCAGAATAAATCCCACAACTCTGACGACTGGGTTCGCGGACTTGTAAACGAGTCACACACAATCCGGTTGTTCTGTCCCAAACTAGAATAATCGGAACTTGCCCGCCACAAGCCAGTCGTTGACCGTCGGGACTCCAGGTTAGAGTATAAACGGCATCAGGATAACCCTGTAAGTCCCTGAGCCATCCACCCGTGCGAGTATCCCAAAGTCGAACCGTTGGACCAACTCCAGTGGCGATCGTGGTTCCATCAGGATGCCAAGCGGCTGCCCAAATCCAGGCTTGATGAGCGTGGATTGTGAGCAACGGCTGCATCGTTTGAAAGTGCCAAATATGCACCTTGCCGTTGGTATCTCCAATCGCAAAGCGCTGTCCATCAGGACTAAATCGCACCCATACCCCTCCAGCAAAGATTTGGGTAAAAGAGGATTGAGCAAAGTGAGCAGCTTGAAAATTAATCTGCTGTAAAGTCGCTCCCTGGAGATCGGCATGGCGGATGGTCGAATGGGAGAAGTCGTATCCAGTCAGGTCGATTTGTAAGTGCAAACATAAGTTGATGAAGTTTCCCACACCATAGCCGAAGTTCGACTCAGGGACATTTCGTAATCTTGTTAGAAGCGATCGCAGGTGTTGCTCTAGTCGTTCGGCATTGTGATGAAATGAGTTTTTTAATTGTTCAATCAGTGGTTGTAGAATTAATCGAATTTGACTTTCTCGAATGTAGTCTAAAACGGTTGTTTTAGTTAATGCATAGTGGTTTAAAGATGATGTTTGAGCCATGACTAATTCAATGGCAAGCTGCCGAATTAACCAGTCTGTGACATATTCCATCACGACAGGCTGTTGGGTGTATTCGCTCGATGGTTGCGCCTCGCCTTGAGGTGTGCGCCGTTCGATTAAGCTGCGCCAGGTGAGCGATTCCAGCGATTCCAATAGACTGGCACGGGAAACTGTGGGGACAATATCAGCTTGCAGTTCGGCGATCGCAGTCCATTCACGATTGATCGCCAGCCAAACCATGATGGTCTGTTCTAAAGATGACAACCGCTCAAATTGCTGATCGAGCAAACGACGAATTCCATTGAAGATCGGAGTCTCTTCTTTCAAAAAGGCGGCAATTTCCCCATCAAATAAGCTCTGGATTGAAGAGGCAACCATTTTCAAAGCCAGTGGATTACATCGATATAATTCGCACAGTTGGCGTTTTTCCGCGTCAGTTCCTACCAGTCGCCTAGACTCAATCAATACCAATGATGCCTCCCAGGAACCGCGCAGAGAGAGCGAAGCGCAAGCGCGACGACCAGTCGTTCGCACGGCTCCATCGTAGTCTTCTAAAAGTGCAACTTCCGCTGATTTCTCTCGACTCGTCAACACAATACAACTTTGATGACTGGCTTCTCCCAGCATCCGAAATAAGTCACCGTAATTGGCAAACTCTGGCTGGTAGCGTCCAGCGTGTTCTCCGGGTTGCAACAGAGTATCTTGATTATCCAAAATCACCAGACAGCGATGAGTTTGCAGCCAGTGCAGCAGTCGTTCTGGCTTTGGCTGAATATCTTGCTGGCGAGAAAGAAACGGCACCAGTTCAGCCAATAAGGTTTCTAAGGATGGAGCATTGCGGAGCGATCGCCAGATGACATACTCAAAATTTTGAGTTTTAAGTTTTGTTCGCGTAGCGTCTCCGTAGGAGATATTTTGAGTTGATGAACCTGATTGAAAACTCGTAACTGAGAACTCATAACTCTCTACCACTTGCTGTGCTACCTTCGCTGCTAAAGCACTCTTACCCATGCCACCCATACCCACGATCGCCACCAAACGACAGCGGTCATGAATGATCCACCGAGTCAGTTGTTCAATCTCCTCAACTCGACCGTGAAAGGTAGAAACATCAAGTGCCTCGCCCCAACTAATCGACCGTTGAGTGTGCGATGAGATTGCGGGGATTGGATCATCCAGATGAGTCAGGATGGCACGTAGCGTAGTTTTGTTGACCTTGTGATCCAGTGCCTTACTCAACAGCTTCCAGAACTTGGGACCAATATCCCGTTGCAAGTAGTTGATGGTGTAGCCCGATCGCTCGGCAATGCGATCGTAGGTCAACTTATTCCAGGCACCGTACAAAAGAGCTTCTTCGGCTGCGGTCAGCGGTCTACCAATTTTTTGAGCGAAAGCACGCCGAACAGCCTCCAATGCCTGCCCAAATTCCATGTATTTTCTCACCCTGATAAAATATTAGTCCGAATTAAACCATACTTTCCATACTCAATTCCATACTTTCCTGTAAAACGCATCCCGGGTTTTTGATGATTTCTAGACAATTCAAAGCATGGGGAGATTAAGCACGAACCCTACTTGTAGATGTAGACATTGGTTTATTCACGTTTTTCAATGGGTGAACGATACACTCGAATCAGTTTGCCAGCTAGCGAATCTTCAACCGCGATCGCCTCATGAATGCGGGTGGCTAATCCCTGCCGATCCAAATCTTCAGTGCAAACAATAATGCCTGCATGGTCTGCACTAAGACGATGTAAGCGAATAAAGTCATCTCGGTTGATGGTTAGTACCGTCCTGCCCTGATTTGTTGCAAATGCCAGAACTTGATCATCAGAAATTCTCTGGTTTGCTTGACCCGCTTCTTGTACCGTCAGCACATCATGACCAAACTGCCGAAGTAGCTGTGAGACTACTCTGGGAAATCCTTCATCAGCATATAACAGCGACATGCCTAGGCAGCCTCTTGTCGGGCGATCGCGGCTTCAATCTCATTTTGAAAAGCCTCTGCATACTGCCATGCATTCACCAGATCAGCCGCCGTCAGCGTCGGATAATCCTCCAACAAGTAAGCTTCGCTGGCTCCCTGATGGCGCAGGCTAACCAATAACCAAACTGGAATCCGAGTTTGCCGAATACAGGCATCTCCTCCCATAACGCCAAGTGTCTTCTCAATACCAACCCATTGATTGCTTAGACTTGCTGCCAAAATTTGAATAGCCTGCGCCTTTTCTTCTGGAGACAGGGCTAAAAGTTGGGATTGTAGCTCTTTTAAAGTCATCGGAGGCATCAATGTGCTGTCACTTTTTATCATACTGCTCAGCCCACTTTGTAATCGACAACAACGCAACATTTGGCAATGCGATCGTCGGTCAACTGGTTCCAGGCACCGTACAAAAGAGCTTCTTCGGCAGCGGTTAGCGGTCTACCAATTTTTTGAGCAAAAGCAAGCCTGACAACCTCCAATACTTGCCCAAATTCCATATATTTTCTCACCCTGATGAAATATTAATCCAAATCAAACCATACTTTCCATACTAAACTCCATACTTTCCTGTAAAGACATCATCTTGAAATTTTGATACTGTGTAGAGGAATTCATCGTCGCGAGAGGTTTATCATAGGTTCTGTCTCTGGGCACACATACGTCTATTTCTGATTAACAAGCTACCTATCAAGGAGGCGAATATGGCAGCGGTCAAGCTAACGCAGGAAACCGTACTCATATAGTATAAATTCACTTTACTTTCTACAAAACTGACCAAGGAAATATCATGAGTGATCAACAGGGTAAAGAACTATCCGCTCTAGATTTTGGCTCCATGATTGGCGGACCGCTTACTGCGATCGTAAAAGCCCAAGCTCAAGCTGCGTTGGCTTCAGCAACCTTCATCAAGCAAGTCGGCTTTCATCATAAGAAGGATGGTAATGGTAACGACACTGAAGAGATTACTGAAGCAATTAATGTTGAATTCAAATACAAAAAGCCAATTCCAGGAGGGGGAACACAAGAAGCTACTTTATCTGTTCCAATTCTCACAATTTTGCCTATCCCGTTTCTTCGAGTTGAGGAGGCAGAGATCGAGTTCAATGCAAAGCTGTTATCAGTCACACATAATGAGCTTCTAAGCAACTCTCAGGTTGGAACTTCGACATCAGCAAAGACTGGAGGTGTTTTCTCATGGTATGGTAGCGCTCAATTGACCGCAAACTATTCTAGCCAAAGTGTGCAGCGCAGCGGAGCCGAGACAAAAGATAGCTATGGGCTTTATGTGCATGTTAAGGCATCTCAGGCTGAAATGCCAGCAGGAATGGACAAGATGTTGAGCATTTTGGAGGCGCTGATCGAGGAGAAAGTTATACCTATCCCTCCAGCAACACCGCCCAGCCTTCCAGCAACACCGACCATTAGTAGTGCAGTATATGCCAACAATATTGTAACAGTTACAGGTACTGGCTTTGGAGCTTCAGTAGGATCTAGTTCTGTTCATATTCTCAATTCTTCTGGTCAGCCTGTTTCAGTACAAGGGACGAGTACGTGGAACGACACAAAAGTTGTGACAGATACGTTCACTTCTCCACTGCCTGCTGGTAACTACACGGTTAGTGTATCTGTGAACACTGTCCAATCGCAGACTTATTCATTCACTGTTTGATAAAATTAGCTAAGGACTCTTCATAGAAGATATGATAGGGTCTTGCAGAAGTTGTATCTTTGAATTCTTAGTGTGCTGGTTGGTGTCAATCTATTGGCATCGACCAGGATTTTCAGTCTAGGAAGCTTGGTAAGTGAAGTGAACACCTATGCCGACGTTTGGACAATTGCTTGGGGCACTGATGGCAGACATCACTCATGCTCGTCGTATCTCTGACGAATGTGCAGTTCGGCTTGCTGAATATTATCAAAGCGAACCCCTATTGCAAGGGTTACCCGTTCCGCGTGTGAGGCTCCCGGAGATTGTGATTGAAATTCCCGTGCTTATCGATCGCTATGTAAATGGTTCAAGCTCTGAGGTGAACAATGCTGCTGATTTGGCTCATCACTTTGGTCAAGCTGCAAAACTCGTTTTAGAGCAGCAAGAAATTCTGATTGATGAGTTTGAACGTAAATTTCAAGGGTCTATCCAACCTCGGCTGGCATTAGCGATCAGCGCTACTTTACCAGGGTTTGAAGGAGTTTCTATGAGAGCGCGAGTTTTCCAAGCTGCTCAGGATGCTTTTAATGATGTCCTACATACCCATAAACTAAACGTTTCTGCTCAAGTTAAGAGAACTATATACAGAGAACTAAAATTAGTGGCAGAGATGGAAACCTTCGAGTCTCCGGCACAAGATCCAACAATCTCACTCAAGGTTGAATCGACTGCCTTGAAAAACCATGTCAAAGTTCAAGGTCTTTCTAGTACCCTGACAAATTTACGTGTTGTCATCAAGGAAGAAGAGATTGAGTGGCATCATGTTGATCACATTGATGGGACACGAACCTCTCATCTTAAACCTCAGTAAAAGCGATGCGGAGTGTTTTACGAGAGCAACTGCTTGAATGTCTGAGTACGGCTTCACTGTTAACCGATGAATATGCTGATTTAAATCCAAACTATGTAGAAGACATCATCCTCTGGCTGAAAGACCTAGAAGAAAGGCTTCAGAAGTTTCGCAATTCAAACGCTTCTGTGATAACGCAAGAGCGAGCCAAGCTCTTAGCTTTTAGAGATGGTGGGCTTGAGCCAGGTTTGATCGATCAAAGCATCCCAAGACGCAAAGCTCACCGTATCTTTGCATCAATGTGTTTAAGTCGGGTTGTTGCTTCTGTACATTTCCAAGTTGAGCAAATTGATCAAGATTTTGCTCAGATGCGTGAGAAGATTGCCCAATTACTCGCTTTAGCCTCCACTAGAGCATCAATCTCGATGCCACCTTCTGGTAATCGAGAACTTTGGCTCATTCAGACTTGGAAAAGTCTAGCGGGTGGCGACACGCATAGTATGTACTCATATATCAATGCGACTTTGTCACTTGTAGATCGCTTGTATATTTTGGATGATTTATTAGACAACTTGTTAGAATCAGTTGAACTTCACGACTAGACCTTTTGATGGAGTAATGAACAATGGGAAAGTTCAAAGTCACTTATCTAAATCAGGACTCACAAGAAGTAGAGGCTGACGGCTATTATCAGAAGAATAATCAATTTGAGTTCTATCAAGACTCGGCGGTGGGAGAGCAAAGGGTTCTCTCTCTGAGTGGTACAGAGGTCGCACATATTCAAAACTTGGAGGAGAAAGCTAAAGTGACAGATTCACAGAAATACCAAATTGCTTACCATTCTGGTCAGGAAGAAGAGATTCAATTCGACGGTTATCACGAGAATGGCGACTGGTTCGATTTTTATCGGGACTCGGTTGTCGGAGAAAAAACGATTCAAAGTGTGAAAATGGAAATCGTTCGACAGATAGAGCAGCTTTAGAGAGCTTCAATTTTGGCGGACGGTGGAATGAGCCGCGATCGCGGTTCTGTTTTTGGCAGGAATCACTGTTTCGGGAAAAGGGCGATCGTGCTTGAGAGAATTAGTCATCGTAGTGAAATCGACAACTCAAGATAGTGACCTCAGTTTCAGTCATTCGATACACTAAACGATGCTCATCCGTAATCCGTCGTGACCAACACCCGCTCAACTCATGCTTTAGAGGTTCAGGCTTACCAAGTCCAGCAAATGATTGACGAAGAATATCGTTAATTAAGGTGATAATCTTGCGATGAATTTTCTTATCTTGTGCTGCCCAGTCGTTAAATTGCTCAAATGCCTCAGGAGCGAATGTTATATTCTTCATTCCATTGCTCAGGCGTAAAACTGACCAAGTGGGTCTTGGTTTCAATGTTTTGAATAGCAGTCATCAAATAGCGGCGATTCGCTTTGGTAGACAGCAGGTACTCTGTTTCATCCTGTTGAACAGATGAACTGGTATTTGTTTCAGCAAGATCTTGTTCAACTAAAACAATGACTTCAACAATACTTCCTTCTACTAATTCAGATGTTTGAATCTCGATTTTGCCGTCCTTGCCAACAACGACCTGCTGTTTAATGCCACTGAACATGATTGAACCCTCAAGGTGTCATATCTCACATTAACTTCAGTGTAGCTTAGTACAAGATTGGTGAGGGAGAGATCGCGATCAGGCATGAGTTGAAAGGGCGATCGCATTGGATGATAGCTGAAGAGCGATCGCGGTTAGGCATGAGTTGAAAGGGCGATCGCGTTGCAGAGAGAGGGAGCGATCTCTATTTAGGAAAGAGGCGATCGCGTCATGTTTGTCATAATGAGAGCATTATAAATTTTATGGCTAACTGCAATGTCTCCTTTGAGTGAGCAAATCTTACAAACTATAGAAGCTTTACCAGCGGAAGATCAGCAACAGGTTTTGAATTTTGTGGAGTTCCTTCAGACAAAGCGTCAAAAGCCAATTACTAAAGAGTCTGAAATTCTTGCTCGATCGTTTTTTGAGGTTGCCCATGCTGCAATTGGAGCAGGGGAAGGTCCTGGAGATCTATCAACCAACCCGGACTATATGTCAGGTTACGGTCAATAATGCTCCATCAAGTAATTGTTGATACAGGTATTTTGGTATCTCTGATTGATCGGAGAGATCGCCACCACACTTGGGTAATAGAGCAATTGACCCAGATTTCTCCACCTTTGCTAACTTGTGAGGCTGTCATTTCAGAAACGTGGTTTCTACTACAACGGGTAACGAAAGGTCGGGAAACGTTGCTTCAACTTTTAGAGCAACAGCAAGTCACAGTTCAGTTTGACTTAAATGCGGAGTTGCCAAGAGTCATAACGTTGTTAACATCCTACCAATCAGTACCAGTTTCTTTAGCTGATGCGGAATTAGTGCGAATGGCAGAGCTTTATCCCGATAGTCTCATTTTTAGCTTAGATAAAGACTTTCAGATTTATCGCAAGAACCGCAACCGCCCGATTGCGCTACTCAGCCCTTCGTAAGTGCCTGATACGATCGCCCCTTGCTGTATAGGTTGAAGTATCAAACTAAACAATCTCATTCTTGTTGGGCTTCGCAACACTGAATACCAACCTACTAACTTTGCGGTACATGAGTTGAAGAAGCGATCGCAGTTCTGTTTTTGGGGAGCGATCGTCGTTAGGCATGAGTTGAAGGGGCGATCGTATTGGATGATAGCTGAAGGAGCAATCGCGTGGTGGAGAGAGGGAGCGATCGTATCTGTTGTCAAAATTTCCGGAAATGGGGTGCTGAAACAGTGTAATTGCTGATGGTGGGGAGTCCAAAGGCTATGGGCAAATTGCTAGCATTAAAGACTCACCCCATTTCTGCCCATTCACGAACGGAAAACGAACTATGAAACTGATCAACGCCCTCTTGATTTCACTATGCGTTTCGGGTGGATCTCTACTTTATTTAGGCAATGTTTCTGCAAAAGATTCTGCTTCCCTCACTTCAAGGAATTCAGCGTCAATTGCGCCCGATAGGACGATCGCCCTGAAACCAATCGCCCAAGCAAAGCCAAGTTTAGCAGTGTTAGCACTCGACTCCCAGGGATTACGAGTGGTGAATGCTTCTACGGGAGCAACCCGGGCGATCGCATTTGGCACCAAGGAAGCGGATGTGATTTCAATCCTCACAAACTTACGGGGAAAGCCCCGCGATCGCGGCGTGAATCAGGAGTGCGGTGCAGGTCCGCTCAGCTTTGCCAGGTGGGCAGATGGATTGTCCCTACAGTTTAATAAAGGTCGCTTTGCGGGATGGAGCATCGATGGTCGCAGTAAAGGAGCTAATAAACTGACGACTATCTCCGGAATTGGCACTGGCTCAACTCGAACTCAACTCAATAAGGCTTACACCGTCAAAGTAAGCCAAAGTACTCTAGGAACCGAATTTTCTGCGGGTAGTCTTGGAGGGTTGCTGAGTGGGCGTAAGCCAACCGATCGCGTGACCAGCCTATGGAGCGGCACCACCTGCTTTTTCCGGTGATATAGCGTCGGTCAGAAAGCTTAGGACGTGACTGTTTGAGCAAAGCTGTTTCGCCTATTTGCAGATCCCACCATTGAATTGATTGTTCTGCATCAGCGATCGCGTTGCTTCTGTAAGGAGGCGACCTTGGTTTAGGTAAGGGGCGATCTCATTTAGTGGTAAGTTGAAGGGCGATCGCAGCCCGTCGGAAGCGATGATGACAGTCAAAGTGTTCAAAAGTGCAGCAATAGTTCAGTCATCCGGTCGGCATGGAGGGAAATGCAACCTGAGCAAACCCAAGAATCCGGGTAGGCATGGTATTCAGCCCAGATAGTAATTTGATGGCAGAGGTTTTGTGGAGAAGGGTGGAAGGGAGGCAAATGCAGATAAAAATGGTTGTAAAGCTGATTTTGAGCCGATTTTGAATGGATGGTTTTTTAAATTTAAACAAGCCTGTAGGTTTCACGTCGCATGACTGCGTGGCAAAATTGCGGCGATTGTTGAACACAAGGCGAATCGGACACGCAGGTACCCTTGATCCTTTAGCAACAGGTGTTTTACCGATCGCGGTCGGGCGGGCAACTCGGCTGCTTCAGTTTTTGCGATCAGATAAAGCTTATCGAGCCATCATTCGGTTTGGGATCAACACTACAACGGATGATTTGGAAGGAGAAATCCTTAATCAGCAGCCTGTTCCACACCTGAATTTGGCGGACGTGAAAACTACGCTCCAGCAATTTCAAGGCACCATTCAGCAAGTGCCGCCGATTTATAGCGCGATTCAAGTAGATGGTAAACGGCTCTACGATTTGGCGCGATCGGGGAAAACTGCGGACGTACCTGCACGAACAGTAGACGTGTCAGACATTAAAATCGTCAACTGGCAGCCTGGAGAATTTCCTGAGTTAGAGATTGCTATTGCCTGTGGGGGGGGCACCTATATCCGGGCGATCGCCCGTGATCTGGGCACTGCGTTACAAACCTTCGGCACTCTCACAAACCTGATTCGCACCCAAAGCAGCGGCTTCGACTTAGAAAACAGCCTTACCCTAAATCAATTAGAAGAACAGCTTCAGCCGCAGACCTTTCAGCCTATTTTGCCGGATGAAGTATTGGGACATCTAGAAGCGATCGCCCTTCCCCCCCCCCTTGCCCAACGCTGGAGTCAAGGACAACGCATTGCCCCCTATGACCTGCCAGAAACCTTCACCACCAGCCGTGCCCCACTCCGGATTCACACTGAAACCGGAGCCTTCCTCGGCATCGGACAACTTACCGATCCCCCCACCGGAACCGTTCTTACAGCCCGGATTGTCTTCTTAGATAGCGCAGAGGCTTATAGACAAGAGTGAACTACCTCACATCAATTTAAATGGAGGACACAACAGATTTAGATTGAGACCATGACTGAGTAAAGCTTTTACAATTCACAACTCAAAATTCACAACTCAAAACAGTATCAAAACCCCGCATCTGGAACTCGAAACTTTATCCCTACTCTTCGTATCGCATCAGCTTTTTGTAGAAATTCTGAGAAAAATCTGCCAGCCGCATTCGTTTAAAGTTCAGAATCACCTCAATTAAAAAATCAATAAACTCAAAATTTGCCATCATTAGCTCGTAGCTTAAATCAGCTTCACTATCAAACTGAATTCGGCAGCGGGTTAAATCAGCGGGTAGCGCCGAAATATTCCAGGTTGCCACAAAAGGAATGCTCTCGCCCCCTTCAATTCGGCGCTCTCCTTCTAGGTTGCCTTTTTGATACAGACTGATTGCATAGGGCAAAATCGATCGCTTGCCTTGCTGCGGATAATACGGAAGATAAACTCCTACTTGGGGTTGAGGCGCAGCCTGTAGCTTGTCAATAGCCATACCAGATAGTCCTAAAGCTGTTTATGTTTAGTTTATGCACGTAATATTAAAGCCCATCTTTGAAGCAAGCCATCTTTTAGAGCAGTAAATGTTGCTTTTTAGGTAACCAGTCATTCCAGCTTTCTAGAATAGTAAGTACAAGAAGAATCTTAATCTTGTTGAGAATGGACAAAAACCTTGAGTAAATCGCAATTAGGCTCAAAAAACTTCACATTTAGAGACTTAGCATTTAGACGAACCTGTGATTAGCAGTAACCTTTGATAGAGGTCAAACCCAATCATGCGGGTGCTTCCAGATTGTTTTCTGCCCCCCAAACTTCTTCCCTTCTTCGGCAGGTGCTTGTGTTGCATCTCTCTAACGCTTATTCTGGACTTCAATGAATCTTGACAATTTCTCAAAAATCTCACTGTTAGGACGCTAGTACGACGTTATGGCACCCTTGGTTGCAAACTATTATCTTACCTATCGCTGTAATGCCCGGTGTCATTTTTGTGACATTTGGGCATTAGATCCTAAACAAGAAGCAGAATTTGACACAATCCGTACCAACCTGATAGATCTGCGTCGGCTAGGCGTGAAGTATATTGACTTCACAGGGGGAGAGCCGTTACTGAGAGCCGATGTGCAGCAGATCTACGCTGAGGCGAAACGGCAAGGCTTCGTCACTAGCATGACTACCAATACGATCCTGTATCCCAAACGGGCAAAAGAGATGCAGGGATTGATCGATTTTCTTAACTTTTCCTTAGATGGACCGGATGCCGAAACCCATAACCAATCGCGTGGAGTACAAATTTTTGACACGCTGGTTGAATCGGTGGAACTGGCTCACTCTTTAGGCGAATATCCAGTTTTAAACCATACGGTGACCGCGCAAAACTTCGATCGCATCTCAGAAGTGGCAGAACTGGGCTTACGGCTTGGTTCACGAGTGTGGCTGAATCCAGCTTTTACTGCCTACAGCAACTATAACTCGAAGAAAAACCCGACTCCCGATATGGTGCTGGCGATCGAGTCTGCTGCGAAACAATACTCCAACGTTGGTTACAATAAAGCTGCACTCGCTTTTATTGAAGCAGGTGGAAATGATACCCAAAATCCGCGCTGTAAAGCAGTGGATGCCGTGATTGCCATCTCACCAAACGACGAATTGCTATTGCCCTGTTATCACTTTGCTCAAACTGGTTTGCCGATCAACGGTCGCCTCTATGAGCTTTACAAACAGTCGGAAGAGGTAGAAAGCTACCGTCAATCGCAAGGCAAACTGTCTGTTTGTGAAGGGTGTACAGTCTGGTGCTATCTAATTCCTAGCTTCTTCAAAGGGATTGACAAGTATTGGTGGTTAAATCAGGTGACCTATGCGGGAGAATTCCTGGCGCGAAAGCGATTCATTCAACGACCTTCCTCCTATCAGCGCTCTGCTAGCTGATTTATCCGATCTGGTTGAACCGGATGAAGATCCAGATCCCCACATTTATGGAACTGGGAATCGGCGGCGCAGGGCAGCGATCGCCCTAATGACGATCTGGAGCGGCACGATCGCCCTCCATTTCATGGCTTGGAGCTTTTGGTTTGTTGCAGGTTTAACCACGTTGGTGGGTATTCATGCAGTACGAATTTTGTTTGCGCGTCCCTTGCCGCCTGCTAAACCGCTAAACACTCTAGACCCGATTGATCCTGCTTCTTTGCCTGTTGTATCGGTTCTGGTTGCTGCTAAAAACGAAGAATCCGTGATTGAACGATTGGTGACAACCCTGTGCAGTCTCGATTATCCGGCAAGTCACTATGAGCTTTGGGTGATTGATGACAACAGCACGGATAAAACAGCGGCTTTGCTTCAGCAATTAGCTCAACAGTATGAACAACTGCGAGTATTTCATCGTCCCGTGGGATCTGCCGGGGGAAAGTCGGGCGCGCTTAACCAAGTGTTACCGCTGACCAGAGGCGAGATCATCGCGGTTTTTGATGCCGATGCTCAAGTCACGCCGGATCTATTTCGGCGAGTATTGCCGTTATTTGATCGGGCAGAGTTGGGCGCGGTGCAGGTGCGGAAACAAATCGCCAATGTATCAGGCAATTTATGGGTTCAAGGACAAATTGCGGAAATGGCGCTGGATTCGTTCTGGCAAGATCAGCGGATTGCGATCGGGGGCATTGGCGAACTGCGCGGCAATGGTCAGTTTGTGCGACGGACGGCGTTGGATCGCTGCGGTGGTTGGAACGAAGAGACGATCACGGATGATTTAGATCTAACCTTCCGCTTACATTTAGACGATTGGGATATTGATTTCACCACCTATCCTGCGGTTGAAGAGGAAGGGGTAACAGACGCGATCGCCCTCTGGCATCAACGTAGCCGCTGGGCAGAAGGGGGCTATCAGCGCTATTTAGACTATTGGCAACCGCTGCTGCGGACTCGCATGGGCATTCGTAAAACGGTTGATATGGGTGTTTTTTGGGTGTTGCAATATGCGTTGCCTAGTGCGACTGTACCCGATACGCTGATGGCAATTTTGCGGCATCAACCCCTGTTGTTTGCCCCGCTGGCTGGCTTGTCGGTCTTGATGTCGCTGGTGGGAATGACCTTTGGCTTACGGCGAATCCGGCGCTCAACGCGATCGCTGTCCACGCCTCCCCCAGAAACTAATGCTTCTACCCTGCCTTCTCTAATTCTGCTCAGAGCAATCTACGGCACTTTATATATGCTGCATTGGTTGCCCGTAGTTGCCAGCACCACCGCTCGAATCTCTGTTCGCCCTAAACGGCTGAAGTGGGTCAAAACAAGACATTACGGACAGGATGAGGCAGCGTAGGAAGTTTAAAAAGGAATATCGTCATCGTCATCGTCTAGATCGGAATCTAGGTTTTGGGTTTCAGTAAGCCTTGGCTCTTCCGGCTCGATTTCGGGTTCAGGAACTTCTAGATCTGGATTGATCGGCACGTCGGCTGCATCTTCATCATCCACGACCTTGCCTGCAAAAAAATCTGCAAGCCGATGAGCAGCATCCGTAACTTCATCCTGCTTCCAGCTAGGGCTGCCGTCTATATCTTTGTTTATGTTTTTTGGGGCAGTTTCCTTGCCCAAAACTTCTTCAAGCGATTGATTGGGCGACTCTGTTTTAGGTAAGCTTTGTGGGGGAACTTGCGGCGGATCGAAAGACTGCGATTGCGGTGGGGGTGACGAGTCAATTCGTGGTTTGGGCTGGGGATGAGCGGGAGGAACAGGCGGTGGGGCTTGGGCTTGAGGCTCTACAATCACTTGTTGTCCTGGTGCGGCAACCTCTAAGGTAATCCGAATTTTTTGTCCAAATACCTGTTCAAACGCTAATTCAATATTGGGTAGCTTTTCCTGCGCCAGTTTCAATAGGGGCGGGGTACTCACGGCTAGCCGCGCTTGCTCTCCATCAAACGCGACCAAATGGCACCGCTGGCGCACCATGACTTGGGATGAAAAAGGTTGAATTTGGAGAATAACCTGTTGCCAGGTAGTTTCTAAATCACTCGGTAAAGTCGGTAGCGGCGGTGTTGATAATGGAGGTGTCGGAAGCACTGGCTCAGTCTGGGGTGCAGTTCCCGTAGGGAGTCCTGTGGAAAGCTTCGCTAACGTTTCACGAATCGCGTCTGCTGGTTCTAAGGCTTCCGCTGGTTCCGCTGGACGAGGCTCTGCTGGTTGATTTGAAGGGGCAGGTATATTTTGCGGTATGGCAGGAACAACAGAAGATGCGGCTGGGGCGGAAGTGCCTGATTGTCTCAGAGTGGCGGGTTTATGGAGTGTGGAAGCCGGACGTAGTTGAGCAGGGCTGAGGTTAGGGAGCGCGATCGCGGAAGTATTAACCGCAGAGGGCAATAATCCCATCAACGTCACTTCCAACCAAAGGCGGGGTTGAGTGGTGTTTTTAAGCTGAATTTCGGCGTTACGGAGATGCTGCTGACTGGTCAGAATTAACCCAATGTCGAGAGCTTGGGTTAGGTCGCAAAGTTGCTGCCAGGTCGCCAATGTGAGCGCAACCAAGTCGTTTCGCTGCGGAGCCGTTTTAGCAATCAGCATATCTCGATAAAAACTAGCGAGATTTTGCAGCACAATTAGTGGTTCTCGACCCCGATCCATCAGGCGACGAGTACTGTCCAGCACTGCTTCTGGGTCATCCTGGGCGATCGCACCTACTAACTCCAGCAAATCCCGCTCTGGCACTGACCCCACCAGATCCCACACTTGCTCTACGTTAATTTCAGTAGGCAACAGGCTCAATTGATCCAGCAAACTTTCCGCATCTCGCAAGCCGCCTTGGGCAATTTGCGCCACCAACGTCACTGCTTCCGCCGTAATCAGAATGCTTTCTTTGTCGGCAATGTGCCGCAGATGATCTGCCATCGGCTCCAAAGGAATTCGCCGATAGTCAAACCGTTGACAGCGAGAAATAATTGTGGGCAAAACCCGCTGGGGATCAGTGGTTGCCAAGATAAAAACCACGCGATCCGGGGGTTCTTCCAATGTCTTCAGCAGCGCGTTGAATGCCGCCGTACTCAGCATATGAACTTCATCGATAATGTAAACCTTGTAGCGGCACTGCACCGGGGCAAACTGCGATCGCTCAATCAGTTCGCGAATATTGTCTACTCCTGTATTGCTAGCCGCATCAATTTCAATCACATCCAGGGCATCTCCTTTAGCGATCGCGCGACACACCTCACAGATGCCACAAGGCTTTTCAGTGGGAGTTTTGCTGCTGAGGCAATTGAGCGATTTTGCCAAAATTCGAGCGCTCGAAGTTTTCCCCGTGCCCCGCGCCCCAGTGAATAAATAGGCGGGTGCAATTTTCTCCTGGCGAATTGCATTTGTTAGCGTTGAGGCGATCGCTTCCTGCCCCACCAACTCCGCAAACGTTTGAGGTCGATATTTATGATGGAGCGGTTCATAAGACATAGAAAGGCAGGCAGAAAGATTTAGTATCGAATGACGAATATCGAGGGTCAATATCGTAGGAATTCCTCCTACTCCTTACATCCCTACTCTTTATTCTGCATAAAGTAAAGGATCTTATTGGCGAACATTTGAACTATTCTACTCCTTCCTTTTTGTTTTCCTCGAATCCCCAAACCCGAAACCCACTATATATTGCCTTTCTTTGCTGAATATTTCAGATTGTTGCAACCCTGAGTCTGAATGCTTTAGCGGTGAACACTCCGGTGTAAAGTATCTGCATTAGCTGTGTGAGTTAAGCAAATAAGGGAAAACACTCATGGTTCAGCGTGGTTCTCAAGTCCGTATCTTGCGTAAAGAGTCCTACTGGTTTCAAGAGGTCGGCACTGTTGCCTCTATCGACCAAGGCGGCATTAAATACCCCGTTATCGTTCGCTTTAATAATGTTAATTATGCTGGGGTAAACACCAATAACTTTGGTCAAAACGAAGTTGTTGAAGTTGCGCCTCCTTCTAAGAAGGGTAAAACCACTGCATCAGGTGGCGAACAAACTCCTATCAATGAAAGCATCCGCAGAACTGGTAGTAATGTTGTTACCGACGCGAAGTCAACTGCCAAAGCCGAATCAGGTGAAGGAAGTGGCGTGGTTGAAGGATCTCCTAATCAGGGAACTGAAACTCGTTAAGCAAGTCTAATTGAGTTTATAGATGGCTTACCCTTTTACGAGATCAGTCATACTCTAGGCTTTTTAGAAGTTCATTCGCGTTTTTGGTGAATGGCTGCATCTCTACTAAAATGAATGTTATTACGATATTTATTTTGTGGTGGTGCTGTGCCTGAATTGCCCGAAGTTGAAACGGTTCGGCGAGGGCTTAATCGGCTGACCCTCAATCAAAAAATCCAGGGTGGGGAAGTGTTGCTTGATCGCACCATTGCCCACCCTATTTTTGTGTCTGAATTTCTATTTGGGCTGGCTGAAACCGCGATCGCCCAATGGCATCGACGTGGTAAGTATTTAATTGCAGAACTGGTTCAGGATGCTGTTGCCGAGCAGTCTTCTCTTTTCCCTGTTCCCTGTTCCCTTTCAACTACTCCTGCTGGCTATCTTGGCGTACATTTGCGGATGACCGGACAACTGCTTTGGGTCGATGCTGCTGAGCCAGTGCAAAAACATACGCGGGTGCGGCTATTTTTTCAGGGCGATCGCGAACTGCGATTTGTTGATCAGCGCACCTTTGGGCAACTGTGGTGGGTGCCGCCAAACTATCACCCTGAGCAGATCATCACCGGATTGCAGGCACTTGGACCCGAACCTTTTTCGGCTGGCTTTTCGGTGGACTATTTTTATCAGCAGTTTCATTCTCGCCAGCGCCCCATCAAAAATGCCTTGCTGGATCAACGTATCGTCGCTGGATTGGGCAATATTTACGCCGATGAAGCCCTCTTTTTAAGCGGCATTCATCCCCAAACCCTATGCAGCACCTTAACTCACAATCAGGTCAAACTTTTGCATAGCACTACTTTGAAGGTCTTGCAAGATAGCATCGACGCAAACGGCACCACCTTTAGTAGTTTCCGTAGTGTGGAGGGCATTAATGGAAACTATGGTGGCAAAGCGTGGGTGTATGGGAGGGATGGAAAACGGTGTCGCATCTGTGAAACGGTGATAGAACGGTTGAAAATGGCAGGGCGATCGGCACATTTTTGCCCCCAATGCCAAAACTAGTGACGATTGACGAACGAAAAATGGCGAGTGGTAAAGGGGTAAGGGTAAAAGGGGTTAATCTGGATAATGTGTTGGGTTTTGGGCGGCAGGACGATGGTGTTATGAATGGTGTGTGGTTGAAAGGTTTAGTAGCTGGAACTGGGGCGATCGCAACGCTCCTAATTCCCGCGTCTGCGTTTGCCCAGTCAGCCGCAGATTATCGCCAGCAAGGGCTGAGTTTGCGCGAACAGGACCGCTATCCAGAAGCGATCGCGGTGCTACAAAAATCCGTAGAACTGGAGCCACAAAGTCAATCGGGGCGAGTGTTGCTGGGTTGGACACAGCACAAAGCCGGACAAACTCCCGCTGCCGAAAAAACCTTACTCGATACCTTTAGCCTAAACCCGTTTGATGTGCCGACACTCAACGCTTTGGGCATTGTTTATCTGGTTGGCGGTAAACTCAACAACGCGATCGCGGCTCATTCTTGGGCGGCATTGCTCAAACCGAACAACGAAATTGCCCACTACAACCTCAGCTTGGCATTGGAGCGAGTTGGACAATATGACTGGGCGATCGCCACTGCAAAAGAAGCCGCCAAGCTAGAACCGAGCAATCCCCATCCCCTTGTAGCCGAAGCGATCGCTCATTTTGGCAATCAAGAAACTTCCCTCGCCCAAACCCTATTACGCCAAGCAATCGCCCTAGACTCGCGCTACAGCGACCCCAACTTTTTGATTTACCTGAACGAAGCAGGCTTTAGTGCGGATCAAATTCGGCGATCGCAAACTGTGCTGCGATCGCTCTAGTCAAAGTCTATTGAGTCGTTATAGCAACTCGCGAACATCAGTAACTTGACCCGTAACCGCAGCGGCGACGACCATCGCGGGACTCATCAGCAGCGTGCGACCCGAAGAAGATCCTTGGCGACCTTTGAAGTTGCGGTTGGAAGAGGAAGCGCTGAGTTCGCGTCCTTGCAGCTTATCGGGATTCATCGCTAGACACATGGAACAGCCTGCTTCGCGCCATTCAAATCCAGCAGATTCAAATATTTTGTCTAGTCCTTCGGCTTCGGCTTGCTTCTTAACGCGCTCGGAACCGGGCACAACAAAAGCTTTTACGCCGGGAGCAACATGGCGATCTTTGGCAAATTTGGCAGCTTCCCGCAGATCAGAAATTCGCCCATTGGTGCAGCTACCAATAAAGCAAACATCTACTTTAGTGCCCTGAATCGGGTTTCCGGGTTGTAAATCCATGTAGCGATAGGCTTCTGCGGCGATCGCCCGTTCTTCTTCTACCATTTCCTCTGGGGTTGGCACCTGTTCGGTTACGCCAATCCCTTGACCGGGTGTGATCCCCCAAGTAATCGTGGGTGAAATGTCCACGGCATCAAAGATAACGACATCATCGTACTCGGCATCGCGATCGCTGGCGATGCTCTTCCACCACGCGATCGCCGCGTCCCAATCGGTTCCTTTAGGGGCTGCATCTCGCCCATGCAAATAGTCGAAAGTCACTGGATCGGGGTTAATGTAGCCGCACCGCGCACCGCCTTCAATCGACATATTACAAACGGTCATCCGTTCTTCCATGCTCATTTGCTCAAACGTAGTCCCAGCAAACTCATAGGCATAGCCTACCCCGCCTTTCACGCCCAGCTTACGAATGATATGTAAAATCACATCTTTAGCATACACACCCGGATTCAACACCCCATTGACTTCGACACGACGTACCTTCAGCTTGGCAAGGGCAAGGGTTTGAGATGCCAACACATCACGAACTTGACTAGTGCCAATGCCAAAGGCGATCGCCCCAAAAGCACCGTGAGTTGAGGTGTGACTATCTCCACAGGCGATCGTCATGCCCGGTTGCGTCCAACCCTGCTCCGGAGCGATCACATGGACAATCCCCTGATTGCCTGACCCAACGGGATAAAACGTGATATCGTTCTCCTGGCAATTTTGTTCCAATGACTGCATCATTTCTTCTGCCAAGGAATCGAGTAAAGGGCGATCGCGATTGTTAGTGGGAATAATGTGATCGACGGTGGCGATCGTGCGATCTGGAAATAAGACCTTTAGCTCTCGCTCTCGCAGCATAGCAAACGCCTGAGGGCTGGTCACTTCATGGATGAGATGTAACCCAATAAACAGTTGGGTTTGCCCAGAAGGAAGCACCCCAACCGTGTGTGCGTCCCAAACCTTATCAAACAGGGTTCCTCTGCTCATGAGTGTCTACCGCAAATGAAGAATGCGCTTTAATAGCAAGCTCCTAATTTTATCAGCTAATTGAAGAATCTGTGGGTTAAACCGTTTTCTGGAAAGTGCTTAGTGTTCGATGACACCCTGGAACACTAAGCCTGGAATAGATCGCCCCATACTCGTGTTGTTCTCCTACTAGATTTTAAAGCACCCAAAGGACTATTTACCCTAACCCAAAAAAGCCCCTCAGCCTGAAAAGGTAGGTTTCACACTTACAGGATTATTCAAAGGTTTTGGCAAGAAAACTTAAAGCATTTTCACACCTGCTACAACCGATTGAGCGATTAGAGAGGTAAGTTTAAATTTAATCGATGGTCTTAAAATCTTTGGAGCTTACTAAATTTTGGGCTGCTTGAGAAATCACCTCATCAGCCCCTGGCTGTAGCTTAGGCTTTTTGGTATACCACCCTGCCCATAAAATTAAAGGAATTTGAAAGGGAAGCCTAAACCAATACAACAAAGGGTAATCAGGAATGCCATCAATTGGAATACTATTAATTGCCTGATTAATATTGGCTGGAAATACCGCAATGAACAAGGCAATGATTCCCCATGCTGCTAAAACACTAACCAATGGAATCAACAATCCAATGCCACCAAGAATCTCAAAAAAACCGCTGATGTAGACCAACGCAACTGGATTAGGAAGCTGGGGTGGCACAATCCGAACAAACTGCTCCGTATGAGTGAAGTGTGTAATTCCAACAATAATTAATGGTGCTGCTAGAAACACCCGAAGAATCTCTTTGCGCGTATCTTTTTGATTAATCATAACTATCAACTATAAACTATAGAAATGTTAGCTACCTGGTTTATATAGCTACCTGGTTTATAACTGTCTATAAAGCTGATTAACCAGACCCTAGATAAGAATTGTAAAGTAAACAACTAGCCTATCCTAATAAAAGGCAATTTTTTGTCTAACTAAAGTTGTGATTTATAATTACTTTTCACTAATTTTTATACTTCTTCAGAGAGAAGCCAAAACACTCTGTTTTCATGATGCTTGAGTTAGTCTAGTATTTTTATTCAAACTTTTAACGAAACAGGTTTAGTTATGACCTACACAATGGAATCTGATCCTAGTATTATTGGGGCTTTTGCGGATCAACAAATTGCTGAGAAAGCGCTTAATGCATTGCAGGAGTCTGGTTTGCCAGCAGAAAACTTTTCTTTAGCATTACAAACTCCGCCTGTTAGTGCAACCAAGGCAGGAAAAAATGCTGAAAAAGGGGCGATCGCGGGTGCTTTGTGTGGGGCGATCGTGGGGTTCATTTTGAGCTACGGTAGAACTAATTTTGCTCAAACTATTAGTAGCGATAGTTCTATCAGAAATATGATAGGAATGATCTTAGCGGGAAGTCTGGTTGGGGCTGCTGGATTGGGGGTAATGGCTGCAATCACAGGTGTAAATGTTATGAAGCAAGACGGCGCTGAGATTTCTGCTTTAGAGCCTAACTTTTTGGTATTTGTTAAAGATTTACAGTCAGAGGACATTGTAAAAGCTAAAAGGATTCTTATCCAGAATGGTAGTCAAATTCAGGAGTAGTTTTTGCTCAAAAAGCTTGCTTTTTGTGGGTGGAAAACCCTGCTTCAAGTAGGATGGGATCTAGGCAAAATGGCACACCTTTAAACTGTTTAAGTTGGTGATACTAAAGATAGTATCTGAACTGGAGAACTCTCTTGTCTACTGTTGCGATCGCACCCGTTACGGCTTCATCTCAACCTGTCCAATCCTCAGCACGATTATGGATGCCAGAGCAAGTTTTGTTCACCCCTACTGCATTAGAAGAGCCTTGGGGTCAGCAAATTTTATCTAGAGTTCAGGGATTAAACTTACCGATTGAAAAGTTATCTCGCAATCGGTTAGTCGGTTTGCGAGGAGATACAGAACGAGAAACCTATGATATTTCCAAGCGAACTTTGGCGATTGTTACGGCTCCACCTAGCAATTTTAAGCTGAGTCCGATTCCCCCCTCTGCTGATTGGCAGTTCCACTTAGCCGAAGGGTGTCCTGCCCATTGCGAGTACTGCTACTTAGCAGGCAGTTTGCAAGGACCACCTGTGATTCGTGCCTATGCGAACTTGCCGCAGATTTTAGCTGGCTTAGGTACTTATGAGCAATCCAAGGCAACCTCATTTGAGGTCAGTTGCTATACTGATCCGCTGGGGATTGAGCATTTAACGGGTAGTTTGGCGGAGTGCATTCGCTATTTTGGGACTCGTGAAGCTGGCTATCTTCGTTGGGTTTCCAAGTTTGACGGCGTAGATCAGCTACTCGATATTCCTCATAGTGGGCATACTCGCTGTCGATTTAGCGTCAATGCTGCACCGATTTCCAAGCGCTTTGAAGGGGGAACTGCGGCTGTGTTTGCCCGATTACAGGCATCGCGGAAGCTGGCATTACCGCGATCACAAGGTGGTGGCGGATATCCAGTGGGTTTAGTGATTGCCCCAATCATGGCAATGGAGGACTGGCGAGATCACTACACTAATTTATTCGACTCTATTAGGACTGCTTTAGATTTCGACTGCGATCTCACCTTTGAGTTAATTACCCATCGTTTCACGCCCGGTTCCAAAGAAGTACTAATGGGTTGGTATCCCTATAGCCAGTTAGATATGGATGAGTCAAATCGAAGTATCAAGCGGAATAAATTTGGCGGAGTTAAATATGTCTATGATTCTGACACGATGAAGAGTTTACGCCGATTTTTTGAAACTGAGATTAATCAGAGATTTCCTCAAGCCAAACTCCTTTATTGGACGTAGTGAAGTTTAGAGTGCAACTAGACTTATAATGTTTTGCCTGTTGCACTCTAAACCTATTCTTTTTCAGAAAAAGTCCAGGTTAAAACTTTAATGGGTGCTGATTGAAGTGCTTTCACGAGTGCCTCGTTGTCTTTAAACTTGAGTTCTGATAAACAGGAAGCTTCTACATTGACAGTGAACTCCTCTTCAAATGGCCAGGGATCAACGGTTAGATGTCCATTGCTGAGTTGACGGATATCGTAGCGTTGATTATCAATACCGCTGGTGATTTCAAGCGATCGCTGATCGTCTGGAATTTGTTTTTGTGCGAGGATGAGTGAGAGGCGATCGCACCACAGCATAAACTGATAAGCCCGTTCTACTTCATCTTTTTCAACCCCTAATTCTTTGATCCATTTCTCCTGATTTTTCACTTGCTCATTTAGAAACTCATCCCATTCTTTGGAAGCTCCCCATTTATCTTGACTCAGATAAGTGATGTGTTTGGAAGTCAATAATGTGACCCAGCGTCCACGATAACGAGCATTAGTAAGATGCCGCTGGAGTGGCTCCGTTGAGTCTCCTCGACCTAGGGTAAAGTCTAGCGGTGCGCCTGCTTCGGTTAGTTCGTCGCCTTCCCACTCTTTTTCTAGATCGTCATGGTGAGAAATCGCGGCAATAGTTTCATAAAAACGCTTCGGAGCGTTACTTTTGCGCCAATGCCCTGCAAGTTGGGCAGCTAGAAGAGCGTGGGCGCGGTGATAAATTACTTCCCAGCCATCTTGAGCAAGGTTGACAATCATCAAACAACTCCTGGATTAGTAACTCAACGATAAACGTTAGAGATTAGCGGTTACGTAAGCGATCGCTAGGGGAGTAATTGCTTGCTCGACTTCTGTCATAATTGTGCGATCGCTGGCTGTCCAAATTCGAGACTGACCAAAGATGCAAGGCTGCAAAATTCCCCATAGCTGCCCGTCTTGACGTAAGTGGGCATGAATTAAGGCACGATGTCCAAAGTTCTCTTGCTCAAAGTCTCGATTCACAATTTGTGGATCGGCTGTTTCCACATCTTCTACGTACACTGATTGTTTCGCGTGTAAAGCAGCGGTAAACAGCGGATCTTGATCTAATGATTTAGGTTCAGGTTTCCAGTCGATATCAAGTATTTCGGGAATGTCAAGATTACGTCGCCAGCAGAAAGGCACTTTGCCAAGCTGAGTATTAGGATTGCGTAAGTAGAGGAAGCAGCGATCGCACTGGAGAATCTCGCCTAAAACGGGCAGCAAAGCGGCAAAAACCTCGTCTGGAGTCGCTTGCGATCGCAGGATAGCCTGCAAGTGAGCGTGTGTTTGACTAATCATTCGTTGTTTAAAAGAGGGATCAGGTTTCAGGCAGCGGATAGCGGTTATTTCGCTGACCCCTGAAACCTGAAACCTGCTTTCCACCGTCTAGTTCAAGAAGATGCCTAGTCCTCTTGTTGCCCCAAGCCACCCGGCTAAAGCGGAGGCTAGGGCAGAAACTAGCGCAGTTGAGAATAACCACCAAGCAGCCGTGGCAGCCGCTTTACGAGTATCTTCCATTTGGCGCTGCGTTTGCACTTTCACATCTTCTAGACGACGCTGCACTTCGGTTTGAACAAATTCAGCACGCTGTAGCACATTATTTCGTGCGCCTTCGATTTGATCGATGATGCGATTTGCGTCTGCTTCTGAGATATCGTCACGAGAACTCATGATGGCAACGAGTGTGTTGCGATCAAAATGACCTAACCGATTTCGCAGCGCATCAAAGCCCGCTTGAGGATCATCAAATAAAGTGCGAACATCGGTCTTGATGCTTTCGTAGTTTAGCTCTGGGCGATCGAGTGAGTTAAGATAATCGCGAATGCGACCAAAAATCCGATCAATCACTTCTTGAATCCGATATTGCACGAGACGCATTTGATCCATGAGTTGATCGCGAACTGATTCAACTTGGTTAACAATGCGCTCTGCTTCCTCTGGGGTCATATCCTCGCGTTGAGAGAGCAATGCAATCAAGGTCGAACGATCAAAGTGAGATAAGCGATCGCCCAGTTTTTGTAACCCGGCTTTGGGAGATTGAGTCAGCAGAGCCAAATCGCGCTTAATCCCTTCTGGGCTGAGTTCGTCCTTATCGGTATTGCGAAGATAGTCTTCCACAGTCGATTCAAAATCCATGACTCGCTGCTGAGTCCGCAATGCCAAACGACGCGGCGATCTCACCACTTCACGAATGGCTTCTTGCACTTGATCGATCGCTCGATTAACTTGGTCTTCACTCAAATCTTGGCGTTGGCTGAGCAACTGCACTAAGGTTTGTCGATCAATCTTCGAGAGTCTGCGACGTAATGCCAGTGAGCCTTGTTTAGGATCATTTAACAGCGTCTTTAAATCGCGTTGAATGCCTTCAGGGTTTAGCTCTTCTAAATTCGTGCGACGTAAATACTCGGCGATAGCGGTTTGAGTATCGTCTACTTTCCCTTTCACATTATCTGCAAGGATGCTGGGTGAACTGATAAATGTATTCCAGTTCGATTCCACTTGATCGATCACTTGATTAACTTCGGCTTCAGTCATGTCTTCACGTTGACTAAGCAGTTGCACCAATGTATCGCGATTGATTTTAGAAGCTCGATTTCGCAGTGCATCAAAGCCTGACTGCGGATCATTCATCAATAGTTGCAAGTCGCGTTTAATCCCTTCAGGATTTAACTCTGATTTGCCCGTGTTTTTCAGGTAAGCTGCCAAGCGTTGCTGAGATGCTGCCAGTCTTTGCTTGGCTCGTTCATCTAAGGATTGGGCATCAAACAACACGCGATCGCGGGTCGATTCCAGCGCGTTTAAGATTGGCTCTATATCCTCTGGCATCGTATCTTGCCGTTTTAGCAGAATTTGGCGTAGAGTTTCGCGATTGTAAACCGATAAGCGCCGTGCCAAAGCGTCTGCATCGGTACTGTCATCTTGCAAAATCGCTGTAAATGCTGGCAGTACATCGTCAGAACGCAGCTGATCGAGCGGGGTTAGAGTCAAGTAGATGTTGACTCTTTCCTGCAAGTCGGTTTCGACCTCAATTTCCTTAGCAGCTAAGGTTCCGGCTAATACATTGCGCCGAATCGATTCGAGTTGATCGGCAAGCTGCTGGATTTTATCTTGGGTAAAAACCCCGCGAGCAGAAAGTTTATCAACAAAAAACGCGCGATCAAGCTGCATCAACTGTTGAGCAATTTCTCCGGGATCTGCTTGGGGATCAAACAAAATCTCGCGAAATTCTTTCTCAACCGTGTCCCGGTTCATTTGCCAGGAATATTTAGTTTGTAGATATTGCTCAACATCATTGCGAATCGGGCTGTAGGTAGGGTCGGCTGCTCCTTTTAATCCTAGCGCCTGAGCGCCCTGAGCAACCTTTCCAGGAGCTAGCTTTAATCGGCTCAAAAGTTGCTCAACATTTAAGTCTGATAGGTCAGTGCGTCCGGCTAGCAAACCAGCGAGAGTCGTAATACTTGATTGCACCGTAGTCTGAAAACCTCCGGGGGCTGCATCTGGTGAAGATGTTGGCTGATTTTGTGCTGCTAATAGTTGATCTAGCTTGGCGTTTAGCTCTTTAATCTGCAATTGCCCAGGCTGAGTAGACTGCAAATAATCAGTCAGTTCTGCCATCGGATCACGGCGCGATCGCTGCCCAATGGTTTGCTTCCACACGCCTTCTAATAAATCGGCAATCCGGTTCACGTCACTTTTTGAAAAGTCGGTGCGCTTGCTGACCAAATCCACAAAAGTTTGACGATCGACATTACGCAAGCCATCTGCGTCTGCCAATGCCGCAATTTCAGGGTCATTCAAGATCCCTTCAAAATCTTGACGCAACTGAGACGTATCAAACTTGGGAAGGGGCAACCCCCGAATGTAACTCTCAACCGAGTCTCGAATGCTAGTAGGGTCGATCGCCGATCCCAACTCATTCCGCACAGTAGCAGCAACAGCTTCAGCCGTTGAAATCACCTGCTGTTGAGCCATTTTGCTGCCAATGGCGGAGGTTGCGGCACCCAACACGCTTTGAAAACCAGAGGTGGCAGCATTGACTACAGAGCCAACTAACGAGCCAATTGTGCTAGAACTTACCCAGACTAACAGCGTAAAATAAGCCGCCCAAATGACTAAACCTGTGATGGCACCCAGTTTTGCAGTGGGTAAAAAGCTGAGTTGCACGGCTAGATAGCACGCGAAGAATAGGGCGATCGTCACCGTAATCAGTGTCCAAAGACCAACGCCCGTACCAATTTTGCGAACCGACGAGCCACTGCTACTATCGGAATGGTGATCGCTAGAACTGGAACTAGACCGTCCTAGATAAGAAATGCCAGCCGCAACAGAAAGATTGGTTAGCAAAAGTTGCATGGCAAACGCTAACAAAATTCCTGAAATTAAAGCAATAAAAAATTGTGGTCCTGTAAACAATGCTGGAACCACCACTGGGGCTGAGGAGCCTGATATGACGGGTGCTTGGGCGATCCAAAGCTGATTTAGATTTATTGGTAGCGGCATGGGTGAAAATGTAGGTTGAATCATATACTCTCCTTCGAGTGCCAATCGCTCTTTCAAAGCTGCCAGTTTTAGTAACCATGGCTGAGACGGCTAAGGCTAGAAATACCTCTGTAGTCTAAGAATCCCTGCTGTAAAGGGGATTTACATCTCCCTTTTGGTTGAAATACCTGGAAGATACATTAAAGGAAGGAAAAATGAAAGGAACGATAGAAAAAAGTAACGGCAGGAAAATAGATTGGCAGAAACTTGCGATCGCTCTGGGAGAATGACTGATGAAGATCGTCCCATACATTGAAAATATGCCACGGTTCAAGGGGCAGTGCTTAAGGGGAGCCGCACTGTAAAGGTGTTTTGCCCTAAGCTACTGGTGACATGAATGCTACCGCCCAAACTCTCAACCAACTTTTTTACCAGAGCCAGCCCTAACCCAGTGCCGCCCCGCTTCCAAGGATCAGCGTGAGGGACACGATAAAATTTTTCAAAGATTCGGAGTAATTCAGTTTCTGGAATTTCCGATCCTGAATTGCGAATGGCTAACTGCACATGGGAGGTTGTAGAGTCGGCTGTTACTTGGATATGCCCATCCGGTGGGGTATATTTGCAGGCATTATTCACGAGTTCCACCAAAACACGCTCCAAACTCGGCTGGTCGGAAACGAGCATGGGGGTAAATGGGGCGCTATTTCAATGTCGAGGGTTTGTTGGTGAGTCTCTGCCCGTTGATATAGCTTTACGCAAGAACATTAGGACACTGATTAAACGCAGCATCAACACAATCACGAAAGGTGCCAAACTCATCCCATCGTTGCCGCATCCAATTTTTGAGTACAAACCACCAAGGCTCAATCTTGTTCAAGTCTGGAGAATAGGCGGGAAGATACCAGATCTCACATCCTGCCGCCGCCACAATTTCATTGATGTATTGAGAGCGGTGAAAACTGGCGTTATCTATGACAATCGCGTCACCAGGTTGCAATAG
>NZ_JBFPDP010000025.1:62647-76220 GCF_040830845.1 Sivoneniella epilithica UHCC 1019 | reverse complement strand
CTATTCCTGATTGCATTCGCGATCTTGCCAACCAAATCCATCAAGTTTTTCGCTGGCTAACATGAAACCACCCTGCTCTCCCAGTAGGAGAGGGGTTTTTGGACATTTCTTGTTCCCTCTCCTACTGGGAGAGGGCTAGGGTGAGGGCGCTCTTTGTGTTGTTTCAGGAAAGTTGCACATCGCGTTAAATCCTTGCATCATTGCTCAAAACTCAAAACTCAAAACTCAAAACTCAAAACTCAAAACTCAAAACTCAATTCCCGTCATTCGCTAAGCAACATCTTGGCTAGCACCGCTCATGGGCGATATGCCAAAAAGATAGGTCAGAAAACTGGGACTCAGTTCTTTGTTCCAAGCGCGTAGCCGTACCATAACGCGCATCAGGGTAAAAGTAAGCTCGATCGCGTGGTTCAGGTGATCAGTTCCCATCAAGTCATCGCTGTGGGTACGTTCGCCCTGATGATGTTTGAGCAAATCAACCAAGTTATGAGTAGAGCCTTTCATTTGGGTGAAAAACGGCTCTGCGAAAGCCCATCGGTTAAAGCCCCAAAATTTTGCCAGATGGTTTACTTCGTCTTGCAGGGGTTGGGCGATCGCCTGTTGTAGGTCGCCTGTCGAATGTGCCATCAGCCAGAGATATACCGCAGCAGCGCTCCATTCAGTGGTGATTCGGAGGAGGGTGTGATGATACACCGCATTCCACGGGTCGCCGTTAGGCTGATACCCTGTGACGGAGTTAAGCTTGAGTTGAAGTTTTTCTCCCGTCAATTGCTGATAAATCTTGCGAAGGGCGGGGGCATGTTGCCGTTCTTCCTTTTCCCACACGCCCATTGTTTTGATGGAACCATCGCCATTACAGGCGCCGCCCATAAAAAACGCCATTTGAGGATGCGCGGCTTCCAAGTAATCCCAACTTTCTTGAGAGTAAGCACGAATTGGAGCCTCAATTTCTGTGGCACCCGCAATGATGAGGGCAAACAGGGCTGGATCAATGCCAATTACCTGATCGGGGTTAATTCCTTTCCAGTTAATCGGTTCCCAAGGGCGTGTGTGAGGCGTGGTGAACTGGCTAGGAAGATCCGTTAGGCGATCGCTGAGGAGGGAGATCGTCAGGTAGCGATCAATCAGCCGATTCACCCGCGCTCTGGTTTGCAAATAGCTAGGATTTTTGGGGCAGTAGCCCGCGAGATCAAACGTAGCAGCGGCAACTTTCGAGTAGGAGCGAGAAGGCAGTAAGACAGTCATAATAAGGTTCCTGCTAATCAAGGGGGGATTGAATCTTAGAGCCGTTGGGGTTGCGCTCCATACTTCTTAGAATGCCTGAACCTTTCGAGCCTGCTGGCTTAAACTCTGGCTAAAAAATTGGCGTAGTTTTTGATGAGGGAATCTCACGACAGAAGCATCCCGTATTGCACACTAAAAACTGACCTGCCAGACTCCAGTTTGATCAAAACTGGATGCATTCTGATTAAAGTAGAGCTATCTAGATAGAAGATTTATGGAAGGAGCGCTTAAAGCGTCGGCACAAGGGTTAAACCTGATGGAGCAGGCACGTAAACGCAAAGGTTGGAACCGCCAATCTGTGAGTTGGAGTGATGCCGCCCTAACTAGCGTGGCGTGTTTGAAACAGTTTTGGCGTGGCGAACGCATTCAACCCGATACCTTCATCCGTATTTGTGCCGCTGTTGGAATGGCTGATTGGCAAGCGATCGCCGAGTCCTCTTCTACCGCTGACACAACCCATACTCCGCTTCCCTGCCTCGACTGGGGCGAAGCCCCCGAAATCTCCTTTTTTTGCGGACGAGAACAGGAATTGGCAACCTTGGAGCAGTGGATTCAGGGCGATCGCTGCAAACTGATCGCCATCCTGGGCATGGGCGGCATCGGCAAAACGACTCTAACCGCCATGCTGATCGAACGAGCGATCGCAAATGATGATCGCCCTTTCTGTCGCTTGATTTGGCGATCGCTCCGGAACGCGCCATCCCTAGAGACCCTGCTGGCAGATCTGATTCCTTTCATATCCCAGCAACCCCAAATTGCGCTACCAGATACTTTAGATCAGCAGTTGTCTTTGCTGCTTCGCCACCTGCGCGACTATCGTTGTCTGCTCATCCTCGACAATGCTGAATCTATTCTCACCCCTGCTTCCCTACTTGCCCCTGCTTCTTTCTCTCCCCGTGCCTCTACTGCCCTTGGCACCTACCGCCCTGGATACGAAGCCTATGGTGAACTGCTGCGCCGCATTGGGGAAGAGCGGCATCAAAGCTGTTTGCTGTTGACTAGTCGAGAGCCGCCCCGCGAGGTCGTATTATTGGCAGGTGAAAAAGTGCGGAGTTTACACTTGCCGGGGCTATCGAATCCTGACGGGCAGGCTATTTTAGCCAGAGTTGGCTTGGCAGCGGCTTCGGGGATGGAGTCAGCGGCGATCGTGGAGCATTATGGCGGCAACCCGTTGGCGTTAAAAATCGTGGCGGCGGGTATTCGCGGCTTGATGGAGAGTGATGTGACGGGTTTCTTAGAGTTGATGCATCAGGGGAGTTTTTGCTTTTCTGATATTCAAGATTTGCTAGAGCGCCATTTCAACCGCCTGTCTCACGTAGAACAAGAAGTAATGTATTGGTTGGCGATCGCCCGTGAACCTGTTTCCCTTGCAACTTTACATACCGATCTGCTGTCACCCGAATCTCGCATTCAACTTCCCCAAACCCTGGTTTCTCTCAAACAGCGCAGCCTAATCGAATCTGCAAAATTGCCCTTGACAACGAACGACACTGGCTATACGCTCCAGCCTGTGGTGATGGAGTACACTACCAGTCGCCTGATTGCAGAACTCTGTGGCGAAATAATCAATCAACATCTCGATTGGTTTCGCAATTATGCCCTGCTCAAAGCTCAAGCAAAAGATTACATTCGCGAAGCCCAAACTCGTTTCTTGCTCGATCCATTGGTGCAGCGGCTTCAGTCACTTTGCAACACGATTAACTTACCGACTCATCTCGTTCAACTGGTGCGCCCTTTTCAAGGAAAACCACCGCTGCAAACCGGGTACATGGGCGGTAATGTGCTAAATCTATTGCGCCATCTTCAGGCAGATTTAAGCGACTCTGATTTTTCTCAGTTGACTATTTGGCAAGCGGATCTGCGCGGCGCAACGTTGAACCACGTTAATTTTAGCCATGCTGATTTGACTGCTTCTGCGTTTACTGAAACCTTTGGCAGCGTGATTGCGTTGACGTTTAGCCCGGATGGAGAAACGCTGGTGACCAGTGACGATCGCGGCTGGGTATACCTTTGGCGCGTGGCAGATAGTACTCAACTCTTGGCATTTCAGGCACACAGCGAATGGATTTTTGGCTTAGCGTTTAGCCCCGATGGAAAAATGCTAGTGACGGGCAGCCTTGATCGCACACTCAAACGGTGGGATAGCCAAACTGGGCACTGCTTACAAACGATTCAAGTGCATACGGGCGGCATTGCAGCAGTTGCTTTTTCTGCTGATGGCACTCGCTGGGCAAGCAGCAGCAGCGACCAGACGATTAACCTATTCACGGAGTCTGGCGAACATTTACAGACGTTGACCGGACACAGTGATATTGTGCGAACGATCGCCTTTGGCAGGGCAGGCGATCGCCTATTACTGGCAAGCGGCAGTTTCGACCAGACCATTCGTATTTGGGACGTGCAGACTGGAAACTGTCTCAAAATCTTGTCCGATAGTGGCGCTGTATTGTCATTAACGTGGCTGCGAAACAAGCTATTAGACACTGGACTGCTAGAGGGAGATCGCGCTGACTCGTGGCAGTTGGCAACGGGGGGCGATGATGGCGCAATCAAGCTCTGGGATTGGCAAGCCGCCACCTGGACAAGCTTAGAAGGGCACACAGACGGTATCTGGAGTTTGGCACTGAGTCCTGATGGATGCACCCTCACCAGCGGCAGCGGCGATCGCACCCTCAAATGTTGGGATGTGCAAACGGGACAACTGCTGCGAACCTTACGCGGTCATCACAATCGCATTTGGTCAGTTGCCGTTAGCCCAGAAGGTCACCAAATTGCCAGCGGTAGCGAAGATAAAACGCTCAAATTGTGGGATAGCCAGACGGGGCAGTGTCTTCGCACGTTGCACGGCTACCACAACACCACGTTTCCGATCGCGATTTTTCCGAATGCAACCAGTCCGCCAACGTTGCTCACCTTCAGCGAAGATCATCAAGTGCGCTTTTGGGATGTGCAAACCGGGCACTGTCAAAAAACGCTGCATTTGCCGCCGCAAGATATTTTCCATGCTGCCCTGAGTCCCGATGCTCAAATTCTTGCCAGCAGCGGTTTAGACCACACGATTCGCTTATATGACCTGCAACAGGAAACCAGTCTGCATCAACTGCAAGGACACACTGCCTGGATTCGATTTGTGGCATTTCACCCCACTCAACCCTGGATTGCTAGCGCCAGCGGCGATCGCACCCTGCGCCTGTGGCACACCCACACGGGAGAATGCTTACAAGGATTGGAAGGACACAAAAACCCAGTGCAGTCCCTGGCGTTTAGCCCTGATGGTCGCCTGCTTGCCAGCGCCAGTTGGGATGCCACCCTCCGCCTGTGGGATCTAGAAAGCCGGATTTGCCTACGCATCTTAGTAGGACACACTAGTCGCCTGGGATTCTGCGCCTTTAGCCCCGATGGAATGCTGCTGGTGAGCGGTGGACAAGACCAGACCCTCCGCCTGTGGCAGGTGGAAACGGGCGATTGCCTGCGAGTCTGGGACGCTCACCAGGGCAGTATTGCGGCGATCGCCTTCCATCCCCAAGGGCATTGTTTCGCCAGCGCCAGCTTAGACGGCACCGTCAAACTATGGGATATCCACAGTGGCACCTGTTTACAAACCCTAGCTGAGCAAATCGACTATAACAACGCGCTACTGTTCAGCCCCGATGGTCGCTTGCTGAGTGTGGGGAGTCGTAACGGCACTTGCACCATTTTTGAGGTGGAAACTGGGAATCGTCATTTAATCTTGCACATTCCTCGTCCTTACGAAGGCATGATGATTACCGATGCAACGGGCTTAACCGATGCCCAACGTCTGACTCTCAAAACACTAGGCGCGATCGAAAAAGTTGTGCCATCATAAACACCGTCATGCGTTCATCGCTCCAAACTGCGTGGATCAAGGGCATCCCGTAACCCATCCCCTAGCAAATTAAACGCCAGCACCGTCAAAATAATCAGCACGGCAGGCGACCAAATTAGCCAAGGTTGCAACACCAAGACAGACGCATTAGTCGCGAGGGACAGCATATTGCCCCAAGATGGATCGGGCTGCTGAATGCCGAGACCGATTAGACTGAGGACTGATTCTGCCACGATGAAATCTGGAATGGATAGCGTCGCCGCAATAATAATGTAGGTGGCAGTTTGAGGCAAGATGTGGCGCACGATGATGTAGAGCGATCGCCCACCCATTGCTTTCGCCGCCTGCACAAATTCTCGTTCTTTCAGCGACAACACCTCACCCCGAATCACCCGCGCTAACCCTGCCCAACGAATGAATGAAGTAATCAAAATAATCAGCAAAAACCGCTGAGCGCTGCTGAGTCCTGTGGGCAATACGGCGGCTAGGGCAATCAATAAGTAAATGCTAGGAATCGTCATCAGCACTTCTACGAGGCGCATCAGAATGATATCTGTCCAGCCGCCAAAATAGCCGGAAATACCGCCCACCAGCATTCCTAAGGGAAAAGAAATTGCAATGCCCACTAGTCCAATGCTGAGGCTAATCCGTCCTCCAAAGACCAATCGGCTAAATTGATCGCGGGCTTGTTCATCGGTGCCTAGCAGATTCCACTTGCCCGCCCCTTCCGTACCAAACAACCGTAGGCTGGCGGGAATGCCGGAAAAGACTTCCACTTCATCAAACTTAGGATTCGTCAGGGAGAACTGGGTAGGCAAGGGCAGCTTAATTTGAAACAGGCGATAGGGTTCCCCTTGCACAAACAAGCGAATCGGCGATGGTTTGCTGCGATCGACAATTAGCTTGCGATCGCCCGTCTCCAAATCGACAGGTCCTTGAGTCGTGGGATAGACATGAGGACCGACCACTCCTGGCTCATTCCAATAAATTTGGGTCGGTGGCAACAGTGCCCCATCGGGCTGAGAGGTGTAGGGATTATAGGGCGCAACAAATTCAGCCGCAATCACCGCCAGATAAAAAGTGATCAATACCAATGCCCCCAGTCTTGCCAAGGTATTAGTTTTTAGCCGTCGCCACCAGTTCATAGGAAAGCCAAGATTTTGTTTACTCAAATTAGCATATCGGCTCAGATGCCCAATGGGGCTTAGAGCGATGAGTGTTCCAAATCCTCATGTTCCACTACAAACACATTGGAATAGAGATTGGCAGCAATTTGTTTTCCTTGTTGAGTCAAAGAAAGATACTGTAAGGCATCTTGGATATAAGGATAGACTCCATGCCAATAGAATTTGGGATAGTTTCGGCGCAAATCTCCTGGATGGCGATAGCCTAGCGCTTGGTTGACTCCAGTCTCTTCAAACTCATAGAACAACGCCCCAATTTTTTTCAGGTAGCGGGGGTCGCTCAGTTGCCCAATCAAATCGGACGCTCGAATCAAACCCGGAAAGTTTGTGGTTTCTTGGTGATCCTCTGCATTCGGAACCGGAAAGCGAGTCAGTTCAATGTTGTGCTTAATCACTTCAGCATCAATCAGCTTGTGTCCCCCAAAGCGTTCATCGATAAAGAGTTTTGCTCGGTCTACATGGTAGGGCGTAAGGGCGGCATCGGAGGAGCCAATTGACAGGGGAACCATGCCGCCATCTTTGCCAGTGGCATACAAACCAGTTCGATCCTGTCGGCACACTCCTTTAACGTAGCCAATGTCGTGACAAACTAGCGCGATCACATAATGTAGCCAATCGTCACAAGAAACGCCGCCTTCACGAATGTGTTTGCCGCGCAGAATTTCTTGCCCAACCAGAGCGACCAGAATAGAATGCTCGACGTTGTGATAGAGTGCATCGCTATTGGCAATATTTTCCATTGCCATGGAGCCAACCCAGCCGATGATATCTTCGTAGTCTGACTTTAAGCCGCCATAGGTACGGCGGTAGCCTTCCTTTAGCTTTTTAACAAAGTCTTCGATTAATAGTTCAGTGGCATTAAACATGCTGTTTTTTGGCGAAACTGGGTGCGATCGCGATATTAAAGCGTCTTCAGGAAGTCCCTAGTAAAAAACATAAGCTTGGCAAAAGAGATTGTAGCGCTGTTTCCTATAGTTCCCTCACTGTATCCAACTGAACAGAATCCAATTACACAGAATTTCTGTCTATTCTTACAGCCCCAATCAACTCTTACAGTCCCAATCAACCCAAATCAGGCAGATCTCTAGAATCCTGCTCAGCTTTCTGATAGCTTAACCAGTGCTTCTTTGACGGTGGGGGGTAACTGACGGAGGATCTTGCCCTTTTCGCGATCGACGGCAACTAACGTAATTCTGGCGGATACAAACAGCGTTTGCCCATCGGTCGATTCAACCTGATAATCCCAATTAATCCGCACCCCCGACATTTCTGTCATCCGAGTTTTTACGATCGCCGCCATGCCCATTTGCACCGACTGATGATAGCGCAAGGCAAGCTCAACTACTGGCAAATCGCAGCCCAACGCCACTAAATTAGCAAATTCAATCCCAATCGATCGCAGGCATTCAATTCGAGCTTCCTCCATCCAAGCAATATAAGCACCATGCCAAACATTCCCACCATAGTCCGTATAGTGCGGGTGAGCCACCACTGGATAATTAAACCAAGTGGGCGTAGTTGCTTGCAAATCGCTTTGAAGCACGCCTGTGGGTGGAAGTTGATGAGTATCCGATGAATTCATAGTCATTAAGATATAACTAACTTGGTTTGATGCTGTTTAGCCATTAAAGAACATTTCAATGCAGAAGATTAGTACAGATTTGTGAAAAATTGTGGATTCAAAATACAGTTGATTGAGCAGAGCAAGGGATAAAGCTATTAATAGAAATAGATTTTGTTGCCAACGGATTTGATTGCCAATAAATCTTTAGTTTCTGTCGCGATATAAATCACCTCCAGCACACTTAACGTTTTGAGACACGAGCCAAAGCAATGATAGAAAAAATTTTACTAGCCAATTCCGGCACCGGAAATTCTGAAGAAATGCTAAAAGCGCTGATGGATATTCCTTCAATTCAGCGAGCAAGAGTGACGGTGTTGCATGTAGTTCCTGCCCAAACGACGACCGAGGCGATGACTGAAAAATGGGAGGAAGGCGGTAAGGTTTTGGCAAACGCGATCCAAACGCTGAAGCTTGATCCGAATCATGTGAACGCGATGTTGCGACAAGGCGAACCCAAAGATGTCGTGTGCAAAGTGGCGGAAGAAATCGACGCAGACTTGATCATTATGGGATCACGCGGACTCAAGCGAATTATGTCCATTTTGGAAAATTCGGTGAGTCAATATGTGTTTCAGCTATCGTCTCGCCCCATGTTATTAGTCAAGGATGATATTTACGTTAAGAAAATCAAACGGGTGATGGTGGCGATCGATAAATCTGAGGCATCCAAGAGTTGCTTGAAATTGGCGCTATTTTTGCTGCGCGATATCAAAGGCAGTCAGATTACATTAGTGCATGTGGATGCCAGCATGAGCGCAAAATCTGAGCAGAAAACGGGTGCTGAAGCGGAGAAAGATCCAGTGCTGGCTGCGGCGATCGCAGAAGCCAAAAAAATGGGCGTGTCCTATCAAGGTATCTCGGCTATCGGTAAACCTGGTGAACTGATTTGTAGCATTGCTGAAGATACTCACGCTGATTTACTGGTGTTAGGCTCACCCGATCGCCGCCCTTCGATCGCGAAAGGCTTGCCTGACCTCGATCGCCTCCTGGGAACTTCTCTGTCCGACTATGTGCGAGTCTATGCGAATTGCCCGGTGCTGTTGGCACGGACAGCAGGATAGGGCAGAAATCGGGGCGAAAGGCTAAACATAAAACAAAAAATGTAAATCCTCCTCTCGCCCCTGCCTGCTTCCAGTCTATAGAATGAATTAACGCCAAATTCACGGTTAGGCGATTAATCTTAAATGTAGATTAAAATCTATCTTCAGCCTACTCGGTAGCAACCTATTTTTTATCTCCAAAACCCCATTCTTATCTCCAAAACCCCATTTAGGAAATGATGGTATCTTGATGTCAATGAGCGATCTAGAGCAGTGCTACAAGATTTTGGGGCTTAAGTCTGGCGCTTCCCTTCAAGAAGTGAACCAGGCATATAAAGACCTGGTTTTAATTTGGCATCCCGATCGCGTTCCTAAGGGCAATCCTCGCTTAGTTGAAAAAGCAGAGGAAAAAATGAAGGAACTGAACCATGCACGCGATCGTCTGCGCGATCGCTCCAATGGACAAGCAAATTCTAACGGAACTACCCAATCGACCAAAAGCACTCGTTCAGAACCAGAGCCGCGTTCTCAATCTCGCCGACATTACTATCAGCCCTATCCTCGCCCCCATCAGCAGTATCAAGAGTCTGCTTCTCACGCCAAAGAAAAACCGCGCTATTCGGCATCTTCTGGTCAGTCTACATCCTCTGGAAAAACTGCATCCTCTGAAAAAACTACAAATTCTCAATCAACGCAAACCCCAAAGCCGCCAGAGCCGTCTCGTTCTTCAACGTTCAACTCGTCTGACTATGCGCCCTATCAAGCGTATTACCAGGCAACTTCCTCCCAGGTGTCTCAGTCTGCTTCAACGCATTCCCCAACCAAGCCTCCAGCATCCCCCAAACCCGAACCGCCCCCCCGTCCTATTTATGAGGCTCCAGTTTGGCGATCGCCCCACCCTGATATGAGCGGTACTAATTTTAGTGGGGCAGATCTTACCGAACGAGACTTGTCTCAGCGAAACTTAAGCAACGCCAATTTGAGTCATGCCAATTTAAGCGATGCCTTTTTGCATGGCGTTAACTTAAGTGGGGCGAATTTACAGCAAGCCAATTTATTTCGAGCAAATCTACTGCAAGCCAATTTGAGACAGGCAAATTTGAAAGATGCCAACTTAATTGGGGCAGATTTGAGCGGAGCCGATTTAACCGGGGCAGATTTGCGGGGTGCCAAAGTCAGCGCGGGCGATCGCATCATGGTTAAACTGACTGGGGCTACGTTAACTGGAGCCATCCTGCCCGATGGTCGGGTTTATAGTTAAGCAAAAACTTCATCCAAAAAACTTAACCAAAAGCCAACCTGTCAATTAACTTCCCTTGATCTCAGGGTTGTAGTCTAGGCGACATCGCCACATGAATAGGATGTTGTTTATGCTTCAACTCTCTACTTCCAAAACGCCTCAGCGGGATTTGCGTCAATTTTTGGAAGGAGTTTATCAAGGGCGACATTTGCAAGCATTTCGGGCTGGGCAAACGATCCCAATGAATCCTCTAGATATTTGGGTGGTTTGTCGTGGGGTTGTTCAGTTGAGTACGCTGTATCCCAATGGCGATGAGGCTCTGCTAGGGCTGGCGTGTTCATCTATGCCGTTTGGTCTTCCCTTATCACTGATTTACCCTTATCAGGCGATCGCGATGTCAGATGTAGATTTGATGTGCCTAACCTTGATTGAAGTGCAGCAATCGCCTGATTTGACCAATGAAATTTTCTTGCATCTTAGTCGCCGATTGCGTCAAGCCGAAGCCATGCTAGCCATGGCGGGGTGCCGTCGTGTAGAAGATCGCCTACGTCAACTTTTGCTGTTGTTACAAATGGAAATTGGCTCCCCTTGTGCTGAAGGAACCCGCTTGAGTGTGCGGTTAACCCATCAACATTTGGCAAGCGCGATCGGCACCACTCGCGTGACGGTAACTCGACTGCTCGGCAAACTGAAAGATGAAAACTGGCTAAAGTTGGATAGTAGTCGTCACATTGTCTTGCTGCAATAGTGAGCGTGTTTTTAATCTGACATAGCAGATTTTATGCTTGCGGAAGTTGATATAAAAAGCATCTTGTAAAAAGTTTTAGAGGTGTGCCGATACGACTAATTTCTAGGCGCATGTAGTTTCTAGGCGCATGTAGCAGTGTGCGATCGTGAAAGGTGTTGCGAAGCAATGCATCGCCTATTTACAAAACAAATTCTGCTTCTGCGAGAGGGGAGTAAGCGAACAGATGGTGGCGCTCATGAAGACCGCTATTTGTTGAGTAGCCTTCTCTGTCCTTAGAAGGAGTTGTAATCTCTGTCCTCCGTTGGGTTAAAGCCTCACTTATCCCTCGTAATCTAAGGGGACTTACTGAATACAAATAAGAGGTTCTCTATGACTTCCGTTACTTCAAATGTCGCGCCTGAGCAGGTAAAAGCTTTTCAAGCATTGGACGTAGATCAGCAATTAGCGCTGTTTTATTTTATTTATGAAAAGATGGGAGATACAGTTACGCCGGCGGCTCCGGGCGCAAGTAAGGCATCACCCGAAATTGCTGAAGGATTATTCACTCAAGTCAAAGAGTTATCTTTTGAGGATCAACTCCAGCTTCAACGGGATTTGATTACAGGCAAAGATACCGTAATTACGCGAGAATATGCCGCACTAAGCGATACTACAAAATTACTATTTTGGTATTTATTAGCGCAAGGAATGGATAGCAATCAAATTATTCCAATGCCACCTGATTATCAACTTTCTGGTGAAGCAAACCAGTTGTTGACTCAGGTTCAAGATCTAGGTTTTGAAAAGCAGATTGCATTTTTCCGCGATATTGTTTCCCCTATGGGATTTGATGCAACTGGTGCTTAATTGTGTTGATGATTTTGTGTTGATGATTTAGATTAGTTCAAGCAATGAAGCTAGCTTAAAAAAGTTGGGAGCCTGTAGAGAAACAGGCTCCCAATTCAGTTTTCGATTTGTTATCTAGTTGGTATGGTTTTATAAATCACTGGAGCGATCGCTATAGTCTTCTGATACTTCTGGATCAAGTTCCCATCGGCGATCGTCCCGTGCTTCAAGAATCTCATTGGTTCTCAAAAACGCTCTATCGTCCATTTCTAACCCAACCGCCGCTCCTAGCTCATCCACAATATCCATATCAGGAGTTGGCATTGTGCCCCCAACCGATTCATCCCCTACTGCATCAACGTCTATGCCAGTAAGCATTGAATCAGATTCATCAAAATCCTCTATGCGATCGCGCAACGGTTGTCCACTAGAACTCGTTCCAGACTGGTCATGAACACCTGTCCCATAAGATTCTGTCACTTCCTTGGGAAGATCGATAGTTTTTTGCAGCGCTTGTTTATCACTCAATTTTTCTGAATTGTCTAAAAGTTCATTATCTGAATTGTCTACATTTTGATTCATGGTCGTTTACCTGACAATTTACTGAAAGAATCTTTTACAATTAGTTTGCAATTAAATAGAAAATACTTATCTCCAACGAGAAAGATCCAACGAGAAAGAGTAGTATTCAAATTCCCTTTCTTTAGGAAGATGACTTTAAGATGAAGGCTATTCTGTGGCATCTGAAGGCTATTTTGTGGCATCTTACGTTTATTTAGATCCACCTACTTAAAGCTACGTTCCTGCACTGCCTGTCAATTTAAGTAAGTTTAGCTGGACTTTTAAAAAATAAAATCATTAAGTAGATAGATATCTTTGTTAGCTTTTTCATTTTAATCACATCGCAACTTGGTCAATTGTTAACCTACTCTCATTTCTAAACCTTTTCTCTAAAGCAGGAAGCGGAAATCGGAACCCTGAAGCACTTAAATTCTACTGCTACTTTTTCTTGCTATTTTTTTCTTGCTATTTTTTCCACTGATTGTTTAATATTTCTTAGATTATGCTTAATATCTCTTGGGTTGCTTAGTGCTACAAATAAATTTAAATTAATGTATCTCTTTTGATATTTTTTAACCTTTCTAATGACAGACACAGCATTTGTAGCCACAACCTACAGTTAATGTATCAACTTCATTAGATAAGGAAAAGCTAAAAAGCTGCTTTTTTTTGAAGTTGAAGCGGCACCTATGAAAAATCTACTGTTGATAATAAACAGGATTTTTCAACTTTCCAAAGCCGTCAAAAATTTACAATTTCAAGAGGCAATCATGGAAACCAAGCGTAACTTAAAAAATAACCTGCTTAATCTAGTTAGATTTTCTAGCGTTAGTGCCTTAGCAGTCTGTTCAGCGATCGCCCTATTTCTTCCAGAGTCGGCTAATTCTCAACAGTCTCCTTCTACATCCCCTAATTCAGGCGGATTAGAGCAACAAAACACTATCAATCCTATTAACTCAGAAAATCCTAGTACCTTAAGACAAAACCCTGCAACTATTAGGCAGAATTCAATCAGAAATGATAGCTTAACCGCTCCCAACTCTAATACTCCTGGAAGAGGTACTTATACTGCTCCTCGTAGTGGTCGTTCAACTGATGGAATTTCTCCCAGTGGAACTCAAGGTTCCATGAGTCCATCCATGAGTCCATCGATGGGTGTTGGTGGAAGTGCTGAGTCCGGTGTGGGTGGTAGCCGACTGACTAGCCCAAATACAGGTGGC